>CAYZHI010000077.1:0-11152 GCA_964477335.1 uncultured Caldilineaceae bacterium
ACCGGCTAAAGCCTTGACTCCAACTGTTCAATATCATTCTGACCCCTACAAATTTCGCTGTAAAATTGTCAATTGACGCAACTTTTGCCGTTCTAGACCGTATAGCCTAATATAATCCACAGCTAAGCTCTGGAGCAAGAAACTCCCCCATTTTTGATGAGCCAAAGCCGCGTACTTGACCAAAATGGAAATAAGCTATTTATAATCCATCTGTCTACATCAGGATTTGACTGCCAGGCGGGGGAAGGAGAAATCTATGTCGTTTAAGTCGCGAATTGCCAGCCTCATTTTATTGGCGGTCGCCGCGTTATTATTGGTCTTTGGGTACGTATCGGCTGTCCTTATCTTCCTGGCCATCTTCGCCCTGGGGTTGGTCCTGTTTGTGGTGGCCAGAATGGTGCATGGCAGTCTGTCCCGCGTGTTTCAAGCGTCGTCGCTGCCCCGCTCAATTGCCCGCCCCTTGAGCGAGTCGCGCTACTATGGCAACCAGATTGTCAAGATGGCCCAGCAATACCCGCCTGGTCCAATGAAAGACCGGCTCAATCTAACCCTTCAGCCGGTCGATCTGTGGCTGAATAATTTAACCAGATTGGAGCAAGGGCTGAGCAAGCTGCACAGCCAGCGTAATCTGGGGCGCGAGTTGCGCCAAACCAGTTTTGAAATCGAGGATTTGCGCCGTCGCTTGCTGGCGACGGGCGGCGAGGAGCTGGTTTATTTGCGTGAATTGAAGCAAAGTAAGGAACAGCAGTTAGCCGTGCTGCAAGAATTACAGCGTTTTCAAATCCAGGCCGAATACAAAATCCGCAAAATCGCCAGCGATCTGGCCGTGACTCACGCCGAGATGTTGCTGATTGTGGCCAAAGGCGATTTCAACGAAAACCGGATGCGGCGTTTGGATGAGAATTTGCAGGAGCATCTGGCCGGGATGCGCGATGTTCTGGCCGCAATGGACGATATGGGTTACAGCCGGGCCGCCAGTAGTTCGGTCTGAGCCACGGCTGCCGCCCCCCTGAACCTGTCCGAAGTTTGTCTTTTGCAGGAGTCATAAAGCTGAGCTTTGTGACTCCTTTCATTATGAAAGGGGTTGGCCCGCCAGCAGGGGTTCAACTTTATCGAGAATGGCTTCGGCCACTTCGATTTTGCTCAACAGCGGCAACTCTTCAATCGAACCGTCGGCGGTCAATAAGGTGACCCGGTTGGTATCGACGGCAAACCCCGCATCTGTGGCCGTCACATCATTGGCGGCAATCAAATCCAGCTTTTTGCGTTCAAGCTTGCTCCTGGCGTTGGCCAACAAATCCTCAGTTTCGGCGGCAAAACCCACGGTGACGCGCGGCCCGTAACCGGCGGCTTTTTGTTGGGCTACCTCGGCCAGAATGTCGGGGTTACGCACTAACTCCAGGCTCAAGCCGGTCGTCTCATCCTTCTTCTTTATTTTTTGCCCGGCGGCGTGGGCGGGTCGAAAATCGGCCACCGCTGCGGCCATCACCAGCAGGTCGGCTGGCCGGGTGGCGGCCAGCACGGCGGCCAGCATCTCTTCAGCCGAAGCCACCCGAATTACCTCGATGCCGAAGGGGTCTGGCAGGTTGACCGTGGTGATCAAGGTCACCGTCGCGCCGCGGTCGCGGGCGACTTCGGCCACAGCATAGCCCATCTTGCCGCTGGAATGGTTGCTGATAAAGCGGACCGGATCGATGGCCTCGCGGGTGCCGCCGGCCGTAACCACCACGTTGCGCCCGGCCAGAGGGCCGCGGCGGGCCAACACAATCCGGGCCATCCCGACCACCTCATCCGGCTCGACCATCCGGCCCGGACCCTGCGCCCCCGACGCCAGCCGCCCCTCAGCCGGACCGGCCAGCGTCACCCCCCAGCCGCGCAGCCGTTCGACATTGGCCTGGGTGGCTGGGTGCTGCCACATATCGCTCTCCATGGCCGGGGCCAGCAGCAGCGGGGCCGGCGTCGCCAGAGCGATGGCGCTCAGGAGATTGTCGGCCAGGCCGTGGGCCAGCTTGCTGATGGTGGTGGCCGTGGCCGGGGCGATCAGCAGCAGGTCGGCCGCGTCGGCCAGGCTGATGTGGGGAATGTTTTGCCCGGCCGGGATATCGAACATATCGGTGTAGACCGGCCGGTGGGCGAGAGCCTGGAAAGTGAGCGGGGTGATGAATTTCTGGGCCGCCTCGGTCATCACCACGTCGACCGTGGCCCCGGCCTGGACCAGCCGGCTGCAAATGGCGGCGCTCTTGTAGGCGGCAATGCCGCCGGTGACGCCCAGGATGATCTGTTTGTTCTGCAAGATTTTGATTGGGGCCATCGAAATTACCTCAGGTAGGCTGGGTTGAGCGTTAGGAAAAACCCAACCTACTGGTTTTAACCTAACTCATCGCTTCGGCCAGCGAGTCGGCCTCAGCCGGTTTGAGCAGACCGGCATGAACCCGGGCCGCTTTGATAAAGGCGGCAAAGAGGGGGTGGGGTCGGGTTGGACGGCTCTTGAACTCCGGGTGAAATTGGCTGCCCAGCATAAAAGGATGGTTGCGCAGCTCAGCAATTTCCACCAGCCGGCCATCAGGCGACAGACCCGACAGAACTAACCCGGCTTTTTGCAGCGGCTCCCGGTATTCATTATTGAACTCAAAGCGATGGCGGTGCCGTTCATGCACCAGCTCGGTTTGGTAGGCGCTGGCGGCCACGGTCCCATCGACCAGGTGGCACGGATAGCTGCCCAGGCGCATCGTGCCGCCCAGGTCGGCGATATCCCGCTGGTCCGGCATCAGGTCGATGACCGGATGGGGCGTAGTCGGGTTGAATTCGGTTGAGTTGACCTCATCGGTCTCAAAGGCATCCCGGGCCAGCTCGATGACCATCACCTGCATGCCCAGGCACAGCCCCAGGTAGGGCACTTCCCGCAGCCGGGCAAATTTGGCCGCCACAATCTTGCCCTCGATACCGCGCTCGCCAAAGCCGCCGGGAACCACGATGCCGTGTACCCGTTCTAGCCGGTCAAAACCGCGCATCCGCTCCAGGTCCTCTGATGATATCCACTCGATTTCTACTTCACAATCCTGTTGGGTGGCGGCATGTTTTAGCGCTTCGTAAACACTGATATAAGCATCTTCCAACTCAACATATTTGCCCACAATGCCGATAGTCAAGGTTGGTTTCGGCTTTTTGATATGGGCCACCATCTTGCGCCACTCGCTCCAATCGGGCTGACCGCAGGGAATATTCATGCGCTCGCAAATGAAATCGGCCACGCCGAATTTCTCCAGCAACAGCGGCACTTCGTAAATCGTCTCAACCGTGACCAGGGGAACAACCGCGCGCTTTTCGACATCGCAAAAGAGAGCGATCTTCTCGCGAATATCGTCGCCAACCGGCAGGTCGGCCCGGCAGAAGATCATATCGGGCTGGATGCCGATGCCGCGCAGCTCGCGCACGCTGTGCTGGGTCGGTTTCGTCTTCAGTTCGCTGGTCGTTTTGAGATGAGGCAGCAAGGTCACGTGGATGTAAATGGTATTCTCGCGGCCGGCATCCTTGCGCATCTGGCGCAGGGCCTCCAAAAAAGGTAGCCCCTCGATGTCGCCAACGGTGCCGCCAACCTCCACAATGACGATTTCGGCGTTGCTTTCGCGGGCCACGTGGGTAATGCCGGCCTTGATCTGGTTGGTCACGTGGGGAATCACCTGGATGGTTTTGCCCAGGTAATCGCCGCGGCGCTCGCGGTTGATGACCTGCTGGTAAACCTGGCCGCTGGTCAGGTTGCTGGCGCGGGTTAGATTCTCGTCGATAAAGCGTTCGTACGCGCCCAAATCCAGGTCGGTTTCGGCCCCATCCTCCAGCACAAAGACCTCGCCGTGCTCGTAAGGGCTCATCGTGCCGGGGTCAACGTTCAGATAGGGGTCCAGCTTCTGGACCGTCACCGACAGGCCCCGGTTTTTCAAAATACGGCCAATCGAGGCTGCCGCCACCCCTTTGCCCAGAGAAGAGACCACCCCACCGGTGCAGAAAATATATTTAGTCATCGTCGCCTCCGCCTCAAAAATAAAGTCCCCAAGACATTTCTTGGGGAGTTGTTGCTATTCAGTCAAAGTCTCGTCGCTCACTCGTCTCGGCATCATCCATCCCGGCACTATTATAGCAAATTTGGCGTAAATGTCTATAAGTTTGGGTTCGACTATGGTCTACCGGCTGGCCAGACCGCCGGCAATCTCGCCCCCGTCGATGATGTAGGCATGGCCGGTCAGGTAGGGCGCTTCGTCAGAGGCCAGAAAGGCGAATAGCGCGGCCACCTCCTCCGGTTTGGCGTGCCGTTTGAGTGGAATTTTGCTGTTGACTGCGGCCATCATCTCCGGCGTGTATTCGGCCTCCTGCATCGGGGTCAAAACATAGCCGGGGCAGACGGCCAGGACGCGCACCGCCGGGGCCAATTCCAGGGCCATGGAGCGGGTCAACTCGATCACCCCGGCCTTGGCGGCGTTGTAATCGGCGTAATAGGGATAGCCCATAATGCCGTTGGTAGAACCCATATTGATGATGACCCCACCCCCGCCGGCCATCATACGGCGGGCTGCCTGCTGGGCGACGTAAAATACGCCGTGCAAGTTGACCCTGATGACTTGCTGCCATTCCGCCGGGGTAATATCCAAAAAATTGTGACGGATGCTGATGCCGGCGTTGTTGATGAGAATGTCTATCCCCTGGCAAATTTCATCCAACTCGGCAAAGGCCCAAGATACAGCGTCAGCATCCGCCACATCGGCGACGAGAACGCCGGTTAGGGTGGGTAGCTCTTGCTCTAACCGCCGGCAGCCGGCCTCATCCCGGTCCAACACGATGACCCGGGCGCCTTCGTCCAAAAAGCGAATGGCCGTGGCCCGGCCGATGCCGCTGGCCCCGCCGGTGATCAAAACTCGTTTGTTGGTTAATCCACGCATGGTATCCTCCCTGTTTTTATTGTGACCGCTGATAGTAGACCGCTGACGACCGGCCGCAGACCGCCGCAATAGCCTGCCCCCGATTTTGTAGGGCCGATGCGGCATCCTGAGCCGGTCGAAGGTGCGGAAAACTCCATCGTTACTTACATCCAGTTATGCTACTATCTGCGTTCCTTGCGACTTGCGACCTGCAACCTGCGACTTGTGACCTGCAACCTGCAACCTGCAACCTGCAACTTGCTACCTGCAACTTGCAACCTGTAACTTGCTACCTGCAACCTGCTACCTGCGACTTGCTACTCTGCCAAATGAAGCAAAGCCAGCGCCATCACCGTCGCCCAGGCCAACACCTTGAACTGGCCCTCGGCCAGCGCTTGCCGGACCTCGGCCAGGCTGAGGTGAAGTAACTGTTGCTCTTCCAGGTCGTCGGCGTTGGCCGCGGCTACCTGGCGGGCCTGCCGGGCCAGAAACAGGTGACCGACGCCGGAGCCGCGATTGCCGTCAACTTGGTACTGGCCCAGGGCGAGCCAGTCGGGGGCGTGATAGCCGGTTTCCTCCAGTAACTCTCGTTGCGCCGCCGCCAGGGGCACTTCACCTGGTTCCAGGTAGCCACCCACCACCGCCAGCGATTCGCCGGCGACCGCGTATTTGGTCTGGCGAAAGCAGAGGAACTGGCCGGTTTCGGTCAGCGCGGCCACATTGACATAGTTCGGGGTAATAATCCAGGGCCAGTCGGTGATGATGCGACCGTCGGGTAATTCAATCGTGTGACTCTCGACCACCAGAAAGCGACCGTAATCCAGAACCGTCTGGCGCGACAGGGTTTTCCAGGGTTTCATATAGCGAGTCTCCGGAAACAGCAGTTCACTGATACGCATAAAGGACAATCATGACTCGTGGCCTGAAGCACTGTTTATTAATATGTAGTAGGGGCGCAAAGCCTTGCGCCCCTGCCGTGGGCTTCTACTAACACAGGATGAAAACCTTTCGGGCCTCACAAATCCCGAAAGGTTGGGGTTACAGCCGGGTTGAGCCATCCCCGCCGTTCAGGCGCCGAATCGTTTCAGCCGGCCGGCGTGGCCCATGGCCTGGGAAATCAGGGTGGTGGCGTGAAACAAGCCCAGGTGACCGCTGGCGCAGGCGCGCTCGCCAAAACTTTGCACCTGGTCGGGCATCGCCGTGGGGCTCCATAAGAGGATAGGCACCGGATGCCAACTGTGGCTGCGCAATTTGGCCGGAGTGCTGTGATCGCCGGTAATAATGAGCGCGCCTGGCTCCAGGGCCATAAGCCGCGGGATCAAAGCATCGACCTCCTCGATTTCGTGGACTTTGGCCGCAAAGTTGCCATCTTCGCCGTAACTGTCGGTTTTTTTGATGTGGATGAAGAAAAAGTCGTAGTCGGCCCAAACTCGCTCCAGGGTCTCGATTTCGTGGTGCGGCCGCTCACCCTCAAAATCGATCTTTTCCATGCCGACCAAACGGGCCACCCCTTTGTACATCGGGTAGACCGCGATGGCCGCCGCCCGCAGTCCAAAGATATCGGGAAAACGGGGCAACCCCGGATCTTTGGCCAGGCCGCGCAGATTCAGGCTGTTGGCCTTAGGCTCATCGGCCAGGGCCGTCCGGGCCGCCTCGACCCAGCGGTTGACCAGATCGGCAGTGCGCTGGCCGCCCTCACTGCCGCTGTGATCGACCACCGGCAGCGGTTTCTTGCCGGTGACCAGCGGGTCGGTCTCGCTCAATTCACCGCCCAGCCCTTCACCCCGAATGACCAGGGCAAAGCGATGTTCCTTGACCGGCTTTACAAAAACCTCGTAGCCGGGCAGTACGTTTTCAGTGGCCGCCTGCAACTTGGCCGCCAAACGGATGCACTCATCCGTGCCAATCCGGCCGGCCCGCCGATCGGTAATCGTGCCGTCAGCCGCGGCGGTGGCAAAATTGCCCCGCGCCGCCAAATCGTTTGGCCCCAAATCAAAACCAATGCCCATCGCCTCCAGCACACCCCGGCCGATTTCGTATTTGACCGGATCGTAGCTAAAGAGGCTGAGATGGGCCGGCCCGCTGCCCGGCTCGACGCCCGGCCGGATGGGGATGTGCAGGCCGGTGCTGCCTTCGGCGGCCAGGCGATCCATGTGCGGCGTCTGGGCTGTTTCCAGTTCGGTCTGGCCGCCGGGTTCCAGCGGCAGGCCGCCCAGGCCATCCATAATGAGCATCACGATCTTGCCGCCTTTTTGATGTTGCTCTCGCATCAGGGCGTGTTCTGAAAAAATATGCATTTTTAGCTCCTTGTTCGGTTTACCATGCGTTCGGTGGGTTGGAAAGGCCGATCACTTGCGGCGCTTGTGGCGATGGTGATCGAGCACAGCCAACGTTGTAACACGAATTTGAAATCCTCGCAACCCCACCACCCCGGCGTGGATTTTGCTCAATTTGTCGCCTGCCCATTACAATAATGAAAATCTTGTTGGCAGTTGAATTATGGTTATGGATTTTACCCTGGGTACTTCAGCGGAGTGGGCGTGGACGGCCTACGGCCGGCCGCGCCGCCAATTTATGGCCGCGGAAGAGGCGTTGGCCGACCATCTGGCCCAGGTGCTGCCCAAGCTGGTCGAGGTTGGGGCCAGCGGGGCCATGCTGTGGTGTTATGCCGATTACGTCCCTGAACTGTACGATCGCCCGCCCTGTGATGAGGCCCGCCACGAACGCTTTTTCGGCCTGGTCCGGCCGGATGGCAGCTTGAAGCCCCACGCCGAGGTGATCAGGGCTTTTGCCGCCGCCAAGCCCACTATTCAACCTGCCCAAAAATCGGTCGAGCTGGATGTGTCAGCGGAGGAGTATTATCAGGCTCCCCTGGAGCACGCCAAACGGCTTTACCGGAACTTCTTATTGTCATCCCCGTAAAACGAAATGAACTTGGGTAAGAAACCCGGCATTTTACACTTCACGTTTTACGTTTTATTCGATGTGGGTTAGGGAAGGATGGGTCGGGAAATGGCGCCGGACCGGTTCGGGATGCTCGTCTGACGTCTCCAGAATCAGCAGCATTTTGGCCTCGCCGCTGGTGAGATTATGCCAGTGATGGGGTAACCTGGCTTCGAACAGCAAAATATCGCCGGTCTGGAGCAGATGTCTGCTGCCATCGATATCGTATTCCACCATTCCTTGTAAGCAATAAACGAATTCGTGGCCGGCATGAACAACCGGCTGCCTGCCGCTGCCGGAGTTCGGGGCAAGGGTCACCAGAAATGGTTCGATCTGTTGGTTTTGGATGCGTCGCCCAACACTTTCAATGGTGATTCCGTTACTGGTCAGAGTTGGCCGCGCCGTCGCGCTTAAATGGATAACATCAGCCCTGATGTCCTCATCAAAGAAATAACTCATTTTGACTCTCAGGGCAGCGGCCAGGCTTTGTAGGGTCGCCACACTGGGCGAGATTTCATCGCGCTCGATCAGGCTAACGGCGTTCACCGAGATGCCGGCCTGATCGGCCAGCTCTCGCTGCGTCAAATTTCGTTCTTTGCGGAGCCCTCGTAGTCTATTGCCCACAGTAAATTTGCTATTCATTGCTCATCCTACCACCCGGCAAAAATTTCATACTGTCGAAGTTAACTGTTGGCCATTACCCACGATTATACAATTTTTTGACATATCGTCAAGCATCGTGGGTATTGCCTTTAATCAATTAGCTAATATACTAATATTTTGGGTTTATGGGGTCAACTGCCGCAGTGAATGGTATGTCTCAAAGGATAATGCCGGCTGTGAGACCAAAGGCGCGGCTACCCGGGCGGCCCTGGAGAGTTGTACTATCGCTACGGGTTGCTAACTTGCCTGTTTTGGGTGGCTTTAGCCGGCAGCCATCGATTGGTCAAATCTGGCCACAATTTGGCGGGCTTCGGCCAACAGTTCTGGCGCGGCGTCAAAGATGGCTTCGCCGCGCATATCGGCCTCAACGGCCCGGGGGTTAACCGATAAAAAGCCAATTACCGGTAGGTCGGGCGGCAGGTTGTGGCGGACGAACTCCCGGTCAGCCTCATCCCGGACCTTGTTGCCTACTACATAGCAATTCTTCACGCCAATATCCGCCGCCAGTTGCTGGATGCTCCGGGCGGTGCTGAGACTGCGCCGGCCCGGTTCCACCACAATCAGAAAGGCGTTCACAGCTTGAGCCGTCGCCCGACCCAAATGCTCCAGGCCGGCTTCCATATCCAGAATCATCACTTCATCCCGGTAAAGGATAGCATAAGTGACCAGTGACCTGAGGATGGCGCTTTCCGGGCAAATGCAGCCGCTGCCGCCGGTGCTGATGGTGCCTAGCTGCAACAGGCGAATGCCGCGGTGCAACACGCTAAAACGGTCGGGGATGTCGTCGACGCGGGGATTGAGGGTGAAAAAACCGCCGGTGGTCCCTGGCTTGGCCCCGGTTCGTTCATAAATTAGCTCATCCATTTCGGCGATGGGAGTGACCTGGGCGGCTAATTCTGCCGGGAATCCCAGGGCGTAGGCCAGGCTGGCGGCCGGGTCGGCGTCGATGGCGATAACTTTTTGGCCGGCCTCAGCATAGAGGTAAGCCATCAAGGCGGCCAGGGTAGTTTTACCCACACCGCCTTTGCCGGTAATTGCGATCTTGGTCATAAACCCTTCCTGTTGGCTTAAATTTTGGTAATTCTAGCGGCGGATGAGCGGAACGTCAATTGCATCAGGTCAACTATCTCGCTACGATGGCCTGACCAGCCGGGCCTCGATCCAAACGGCCCAGTCGTAGCTGAGACTGTCGCCGCCGTTGACTTGGAGCACAAATACGCCTTTCTGGCCGGGCTGGAGTTCGCTCAACTGCTGCCTGACCGTAACCGGGGTGTCTTCATATTTGACCAGTTTGGAAAAGATGACCTGTTCCGTCCCCCCTTCCGGTTTGAAGATAACCTCAAATGTGACCCCATCGTCGTTGATGATAGCCGCCTTGGGCAAGCCGAGGGTAGCAACCAGAATGTCGCCCGGCTGCACCGGCGCATCGACGGCATAGCTGCCCCGGATCGAGCCTAATTCCTGGTGCGGATGGGTCAGCAATACCGGTCCCGGCGGCTGGTAACTGCCGCCAAATTCAGCTTCGCCCACGGCTACAATCCCCTGCGGAAAAGGAATGACCAGATTTTGGTTGATGGGGGTTTGGTTGAGCCGGTACGTGCTGTTGCCGGCCAGCCAGGTGGCCTCAGACGCGTTGGCAATGAAGTCGTACAGCGTCGTTACGTTCGACTCCGCCAGCGGCGGCGCGGCGCCGGGCGCCACTTGAATTTCGACATATAGCTCCGGGCCAAACGGCTCGCCTGCCGGTGTGTGTAGCTGCCATACGCCCCGGTAGGCGCCGGCCGTGCCCGGAGCAACCATCGGGACGGTGAAGTTGCCGGTTTCGTCCGGTTCGGTGATTTCGAGAACCGGTTGGTCAACGCCCTCCATCCGGTCTCCGCTCAGAAAGCGCACGGTGAAGCCTGGCCCCCAGGGACAGTCGCCGGCGTTAGCTACGGCCCAGGTTTTGTCAAATTTGGCGCCAGGAGCAAACTCCTGGCCATCCTCGACGGTTACGTCGTCGGAGAAGCGGCCTTTGCTGGCGCAGCCGGCCGGCAAAGCGATGGTCGGGAGTGGAGTCGGGTTGGGCAGCGGTGGCTGGCTGACCGAACTCCCGGCCAACTGGACGCTGGCCGGCCCACCCGGCAGCGGCGACGAAAAAGTGGTGGAAATTACGTCGCCGGCCGACCCGCCGGCGCGGGGGGTGGGCAATGGTGAAACCGGCATAACGTCAGCCGGGGTTGGGGTAAGTGTAGGCGTGCCCAGCGGTGATGTCGAGCTGGCCGCCCCCGCTTCGCCGGCAGCATCAGCCTGGCTCGTGGCGCTTTCAGCAGGGTTGCCAGACTCCGAAGCCGGTCCAAACCAGTATCGCCAGCCGGCGTAGCCGGCCGCGCCCAGGCAAACAATGATCAGGAGCCACCCTAAAATCGAGGCCAGCAGCAAACGTCGCCGCGACCGCTCCGGTTCAAGCCTGGTCCAGGAGGAGCGGCCTGAGGTGGCCGGAATCAACGTGGTTTGTGACTGGAAAACCGGCTG
Source organism: uncultured Caldilineaceae bacterium (assembly GCA_964477335.1). Lineage (GTDB taxonomy): Bacteria > Chloroflexota > Anaerolineae > 4572-78 > J111 > CAYNLK01. Next base: position 11,031 of record CAYZHI010000077.1, read on the forward strand.
TTTGGCCAGGGCCTCCCAATCGGGCGGCGGTGGCGGCTGTTCCTGTTCCGGGGAAGTCAGCAGCCCCACTTTGGCCGGCAAAGCAGCTCTGGTTTGCGCTTGGGGTAACAGGCGGATCACCC
>CAYZHI010000078.1:0-11140 GCA_964477335.1 uncultured Caldilineaceae bacterium
AGGCGATACCGTCAGTCCCGATGGCAAATATTTGGTGTCTATGAACAAGTGGGCCATTGACCGCTTCCAGCCGGTAGGGCCGCTGCTGCCGCAAAACTTCCAGTTGATTGATATCGATAACACCGGCGACAATATGCAACTCCTCTACGATATGCCCATTGGCATCGGCGAGCCACACTATGCCCAGATGATCAAAGCCGACAAGCTCCAGCCCTGGGAAATCTATCCTGAAATCGGCTGGGACCCCCATAGCCAATCGGTCTCACCCAACGCGGTCCAGCCGGGCCAGGAGAAAATTGTGCGTAACGGCAAGCAGGTGGAAATATTTATGACCGCCGTTCGTTCCCACTTCACCCCGGAACATGTCGAGATCGAGGAGGGCGACCAGGTCACCTGGCATATCACCAACATCGAGCGAGCCTACGACGCCACTCACGGCTTCTCCATCCCGGCCTATAACATCAACCTCAGCCTGGAGCCGGGCGAACACGTCACCTTTGAATTCGAGGCCGACCAGCCCGGCGTTTTCAGCTACTACTGCACTGAATTCTGCTCGGCCCTGCACCTGGAGATGACCGGCTACATGCTGGTGAAACCAACCGGCACAACGGCGATGGTGGGTAAGTGAAACGTGATGCGTGGTGCGTTTTCCGTTAAACCTGTTACGGAACACGGAACACGCACCACCCAATCATCAATCATCAATCATCAATCGTAAATCATCAATCGTAAATCGTAAATCGACAACCCCTTCACTTCGTTCCGGGGGGCAAGTGTCGTAAATCACAGGTAGTGGTATGATGGCATCCGATAAACTACAACGAATTGTGGGGCCCCGCGCCCCCGCCGAAGAACTGGCGGCGAACCGGCTGCGCTATCTCTGGCCGACGCTCTGTTTGGCCGGGGCGGCAATTCTCCTGATTATTTCGATCTTTTTGCCTTACTGGAGCCTGGTGCTGCACGCCCCCCAATATCCCAAAGGGCTGGTGGTGCACGCCTATGTCAATCACCTGGCCGGCGACGTGAGCGAAATCGACGGGCTGAACCATTACATCGGCATGCGCCCCCTGGGTGAAGCGGCCCATTTTGAAAAATCCGTCTCGATTTTTGCCATTGGCGCCCTGGCCTTGTTGCTCCTGGCCGCCATCTTCATTCATTCACCCTGGGCGGCGCTGCTGAGTCTGCCGGCCGTGTTACTGCCGGTCGTCTTTCTGGCCGACCTGTACTTCTGGCTCTACAACTTTGGTCAAAATCTCGATCCCAAGGCCGCCCTGTCCAACGCCGTCGAGCCTTTCACGCCCACCATCCTGGGTGAGGGCCTGATCGGCCAGTTCAGAACCGTGGCCTATGCCGACATCGGGCTACTGCTGGCCTCGGGCGCGTCAATCTTGATTTTGGCCGGGTTGTATTTGCAACGGCGCGCTTATAAACCGCTGGTTGACGCCCAAGAGAAGAATGAATAACGAATGGCGAATTGTGAACGGCGGGATACGATGAAGCGAAGCGCAGTTTTTTTGTTAGTCATTTTAACGTTGAGCTTTATTGCGTCGACCCAACCTATCGACGTTGTTCGCGCTCAATTCACCATTCACAATTCACAATTCTTAATTCACAACTCATTCGATCTGCAGGCTGCCATCGCGGCCGCCCGGCCGGGCGATGAAATTCGGGTTCCACCCGGTCTGTACCAGGGCAACTTTGTCATCGACAAACCGGTCACGCTCACCGGCCTCGACTGGCCGATCCTCGATGGGAATAACCAGGGGCATGTGATTGAGATCAACAACGCGCCCGGCGTTACGATCCAGGGCTTCGTCATCCGCAATAGCGGCGCCAGGCTAGACAAGGAGCACGCCGGGGTGGCGGTTGATAAATCGCCCCGGCTGGTGATCGAACATAACCGCCTGGAGAATACCCTCTTTGGCATCTACATCAAAGACTCGGAGGCGAGTCGCCTGGCTTATAATGTTATCGGAGCCAAAGATTTAGAGGCGCCGGCCCGCGGCGACGGCATCCGGGTGTGGTACAGCGCCGGAACCGAGGTCATCGGCAACCGGGTTGAGCAAGGCCGGGATGTAGTGCTATGGTACAACAACGGCGCGGTCATTCGGGATAACGTCATCACCAACGGGCGCTACGGTCTGCATTTTATGTATTGTGATGACAACCTGGTGGAAAATAATTGGCTCGAAGGAAATTCGGTGGGCGCCTTTTTGATGTACAGCCGCCGGCTGACCCTGCGCCACAATGTCTTTGTCAACAATCGAGGCCCCAGCGGTTACGGTATCGGGCTGAAAGATGTAGATGGCGTGGAAGCCGCCGACAACCTGTTCAGCGGCAACCGGGTGGGCATGTATTTCGATAACTCCCCCTGGTCCATTGATGTGAACCAGCATTTCCAACGCAACGCCTTTGTCCACAATGATATTGGCCTGTTATTCAACCCGTCGGTCAAACGAAACTATTTTAGCCACAACAGCTTCATCGAAAATCTGGAACAGGTAGGCTTGACCGGCAGTGGCAACTTTAGCGGCAACAGTTTCACCGTTAACGGCCAGGGTAATTTCTGGAGCGACTATACCGGCTACGACGCCGGCAGTGATGGTCTGGGCGATTTGCCCTACGTATCCAAAAGTCTGTTTGAAAATATGATGGACAATCAGCTGGAATTGCGGCTGTTTCAACTCAGTCCGGCCCAGCAGGCCATCGAGCTGGCAGCCCGGGCCTTTCCCATCTTTGAGCCTAAACCCAAATTCACCGACGCGGCGCCCCTGCTCACGCCGGTCATCCCGGCCATTACGCCACCGGTTGCGCCGCCGGCCTGGCCAATGTGGGTAGTCACAGTTTCGCTCCTGGCAACAGCCGGACTGGTTTTGCTGGCCGGCAAATTTTTCCTAAGAATGGGTCCGGCTTCAACCAGTCGCTTCCTAAAAAATAGACCGCCGACGGCAGACCGCCGACCGCCGAAAGGTATTTTCATTATCGGTGGTGTGCCACAGGCTCATGACGACTCATCTAAAAGCGGGCAGATCGAAGTCATCGCCAATAAAGTAAAGGATGCGCGCTTATGATTAGCGTAAAAAATTTGACCAAACGCTTCGGTCGCTTTACGGCGGTTGATAACCTGTCTTTTGAGGTGGCTCCCGCTGAAGCGGTCGCCTTATGGGGACCGAACGGGGCCGGTAAAACTACCGTTATTCGGAGTCTGCTGGGTTTGCACGCCGCCCAGGGAGAAATACGCATCAACGGTTTTGAAGTGAAACGGCAGGGCAAACAGGCTCGCGCCGCCATCGGCTATGTACCCCAGGAGTTGGCCTTCTACCGCGACCTGACAACCGCCGACACGTTGCGCTTTTACGCCAAATTAAGGTCGGCGGCGGCAGCGCGGGTCGATATAGTTCTGGCCGAGGTCGGGCTGGCCGACCAGGCCCGCAAGCCGGTCGAGGCCCTTTCCGGGGGGATGAAGCAGCGCCTGGCCCTGGCCATTGCCCTGCTGGCTGACCCGCCCCTGCTCATTCTGGATGAGCCAACCAGCAATTTGGATGCCCAGGCTCGGGAAGATTTTCTGCAACTGCTGCTGGCCCAGCGGGAGCAAGGCAAAACGGTGCTATTTACGTCCCATCGTCTGGAAGAGGTCGAACTGCTGGCCGGACGCGTTCTGGTTTTGGCCAACGGGCGACTCAGCCAAAGCTGTAACGCTCCGACCGATCTGGCCGCCCGCCTGGGGCTGACCCTTAACCTGAAATTGATTGTGCCGGAAAACAGCCGGGCCGAGGCAGTGAGGGTGTTGCGCAGCCGCGGCTTTTCGGTCAATCCCAACGGTATCGGGGTGCGGGTGACGGTGTCGCCGGCGGCTAAATTGGCCCCGGTTCAAACCCTGCTGGCCGAACAGATCCAGATCGACAATTTTGAGCTTGAGAACAGTACCTAGAGGGGGTGACCGGCATTTTAACAGACGCCAGTCACTTGGAGATTGGGGTAGAGATGGAACCAAGAATAATCGGCACGTTGCTGGCCAAAGAAATCAATGACGCTCTCAATAACCGCTGGTTTATGCTTTATGCAGCGGCCTTTACCGGCCTGGCGCTGCTGCTCTCCTGGTTGTCGTTGAGCGGCGGCGGTACCGGCTACAGCGGTTTCGCCGGATTCGACCGCACCGCCGCCAGTCTGGTCAATCTGGTCTTGTTAGTGGTGCCGCTGATGGCCCTGACGATTGGGGCCAGCAGCCTGGTGAGTGAAAGGGAACAGGGCACGCTGCCCTATTTATTGGCCCAACCGGTCAACCGGGTCGAGGTGTTGCTGGGCAAATATCTGGGCCTGGCCGCCTCGGTTTTGGGCGCGCTGGCCCTGGGTTTTGGACTGTCCGGCATGGTCATTGCCGGGCAGGGCAGCCAGCAAGCCAATGCCGCGGCCTACGGCTTTCTGGCCGCTTTTGCCTTTGGCCTGGCCCTGGCCATGCTGAGCCTGGGTTTTTTGATCAGCGTTCTGGTCCGCAAAGTCTCGGTAGCCACCGGGGTAGCCTTATTTGTGTGGCTGCTGTTTGTTTTTGGCAGCGACCTGGGCTTGATGAGCACAACGCTGACCTTCAAACTACCCATCGACGCCCTGTTCAACCTGGCCCTGGTTAATCCTCTGCACGTCTTCAAAATGTCAGCCCTGCTGAGTATCAACGCCACTTTGGACGTGCTGGGGCCGGCCGGCATCTACGGCATGCAGACCTATCGCGATCACCTGACCTGGCTCTTTCTCGGTTCGCTGCTGGCCTGGATTGTGCTGCCACTGTTGGTCACTTTTGTTATCTTTCAACGCCGAGGTGATATATGAAAATGGGTCTGTTTTATTCCTGGATGAGGCTAAGGTGTAGTCGTTACGCCACAAGTTTAAGTCTGATGATGGCCGCGATCTTACTGCTGCTCCTCACCGGCTGCGGCGGGCGCGCCGACGCCGCCCCTGCCCCGCCAAAAATTCATTACGGTGAGGATATCTGCGAGTTTTGTGGTATGATTATCAGTGATGAACGGTTCGCCGCCGGCTATATCACTCACGATGGTGAGGAACATATTTTTGATGATATCGGCGATATGTTTCAGGCTCACCTGAGCCAGCCAACCGAAGTAACCGCCTTCTTTGTCCACGATTATGATGGCCGGCACTGGATTCGGGCTGAATCGGCCTACTACGTCCTGGCAGGAGAGCTGCCCACACCGATGTCTTCTGGTTTAGCCGCCTGTTCCTCGGCTGAGCGGGCTGCGGCCCTGGCCGCTGAATTCAGAGGTCAGATTTTAACGTTCAACGAACTGCTGGCTAACTACCGGCAAGCTGGCCCGATGATGAAGGTAATGCACGGGCAGAAACATCAGCCCGATTGTGGTAGTCGGAATTAAACCAAATTGTGTCCTAAATAAACCAAACATCACAAGGAGATTTACCAGCTATGTCCAAATCACTGTATCTACTGTTTAGCTTACTGCTGAGCGCGGTGTGGGCGCTGACTGCCTGCGGCGGAGGTGAATCGGCAGCGCCAACGCCGGCCGGAGACCCGGCCAAAGGCCAGGAACTATTTGTGACCAGTTGCTCGGCCTGTCACGGGCCGGAGGGCAAGGGCGTACCGGGCCTGGGTAAAGATATGACCGGCAGCGAATTCATCGCCGGCAAAAGCGATGCCGAGCTAATCGAGTTCATCAAACAGGGCCGCGATCCCAGCGACCCGCTCAACACCACCGGCGTGGCGATGCCCCCCAAAGGCGGCAACCCCAGCCTCAGCGACGAGGACCTGCAAAATATTGTGGCTTATATTCACACCATCCATCAGTAGCCAGTAGTAAGCCCGGTTGACCCCGGGCGCCGGCTGTGACAAAAGTCACTGCATCCCCCTTCAATTCTGTTGTAATCATCGGTGGATCCTGTTGAGATTTAAAACCTTCCCGGAAGCTGGATCAAACCAGTTTCCGGGATAGTTGTAACCAGGGTCAAACCACAACTCTCAATGGGGTTTTGAGAAATTTTAAGAGCCTCTAAACCTACCCCATTATTGCCACCGCCTTCATCTCCGGTATAATATTAAGAGCTTGCTGCATCCTCGCCAGAGCGAGGAAAGAGTCCAACCCAAGGCATCAACAAAACCCAAAAAATATATGTCACCATCACAACCACAAGGAGGCAATCTATGGTAGGTATACTCACCCTACCCCGCACAACGATTGGCAAAAAGGTGATCATGGCCGTTACCGGGCTGATTGGCATCGGCTTCGTACTGGGGCATATGTATGGCAACCTTAAGGTTTTCTCTGGCCCGGAAGAGTTTAACGCCTACGCCGAAGGGCTGCGTGAATTTGGCGCGCCCATCTTCACCCACTCCGAACTCCTCTGGCTGATGCGCTTGGTTCTGCTGGGGGCAGTTGTTTTGCATGTCTGGTCCGCTTGGACGTTGTACCAGGATAGCCGCCGGGCCAGGTCGACTCCCTACGGCCGCTACACCACCTTACACACCAATGTAGCGGCCCGCTACATCAGGTTTGGCGGAACGGTCATCTTTATCTTCATCATTCTGCACCTGATGCATTTCACCTGGGGTATCCCCGGCATCCATCCCGATTTCATTCCGGGCGATGTTTACCACAATCTGGTCGTTGGCTTCCAATCCTACTATTATTTGCCGGCCATCTTCTACCTGATAGCCGTTCTCGTGTTGGGCTTTCACCTGTATCACGGCGCCTGGAGTATGTTCCAAACCCTGGGGCTTAATAACAGCAGTTACACCCACTTGTGGCGCGGCCTGGCCTTGATCCTGGCGGTGGTGATCACGGTCGGTTTTGCTATTGTCCCTCTGGGTGTAATGTTTGGCTGGATCACCTTATAAGAGGAAGAGGTTTTTGCTCATGACAACGCAAACACAACCTGAAGTTACTGTAGATTTCCCCAAATTCACCATAGCCAGCCTCGACGCCAAAGTACCCGGCGGCCCGATTGAGCAGAAATGGGACACCCGGCTGTTCGAGATGAAGCTGGTCAACCCGGCCAACAAACGCAAGTACAATATCATTGTGGTTGGCTCCGGCCTGGCCGGCGCGTCCGCCGCGGCCACCATGGCCGAGTTAGGCTACAACGTGCAGTGCTTCTGCTACCAGGATAGTCCCCGCCGGGCCCACAGCGTGGCCGCCCAGGGCGGCATCAATGCCGCCAAAAATTACCGCAACGACGGCGACAGCATCTTTCGCCTCTTTTACGATACGGTCAAGGGGGGCGACTACCGCTCCCGCGAAGCCAACGTCTACCGGCTGGCCCAGATCAGCAACAATATCATCGACCAGTGCGTGGCCCAGGGTGTACCCTTTGCCCGAGAATACGGCGGCATGCTCGACAACCGTTCTTTTGGGGGCGCCCAGGTTTCCCGCACCTTCTACGCTCGCGGCCAGACCGGCCAGCAGTTGCTGCTCGGGGCCTACCAGGCCCTGGCCCGGCAAATTGCCGCCGGCAAGGTACGGATGAATACCCGCACCGAAATGCTCGATCTGATCCTGGTCAACGGCCGGGCCAGGGGTATTGTCAGCCGCGATATGGTCACCGGCCAGATCGAGACCCACGTGGCCGATGTCGTGGTGCTGGCTACCGGCGGCTACAGCAACGCCTACTATCTATCCACCAACGCTAAGGGCTGCAATACCACCGCCATCTGGCGGGCCTACAAGCGAGGCGCTTTTTTCGCCAATCCCTGCTTCACCCAGATTCACCCTACCTGTATCCCGCCCTCAGGAGAGCACCAATCCAAGTTGACCCTGATGAGCGAGTCGCTGCGCAACGACGGCCGCATCTGGGTACCCCGGCAAAAAGACGACCCCCGTCGTCCCCACGATATCCCGGAAAATGAACGATATTATTACCTGGAAGAACGCTATCCCGCCTTCGGCAATCTGGTGCCCCGCGATGTGGCCTCGCGCAACGCCAAGCAGGTGGTCGACGACGGTTATGGCATCGGCGAACGAAAGAATGGAGTCTATCTGGATTTTGCCGAGGCTATTGCTCGTTTGGGTAAGGCAGTGATCCAGGAGCGTTACGGCAACCTGTTCGATATGTACCAGAGCATCACCGGCGATGATCCCTACCAGACGCCGATGCGCATTTATCCGGCCCCCCACTACACCATGGGCGGCCTGTGGGTCGATTACAACCTGGAAAGCACCATCCCCGGCCTCTTTGTCATCGGCGAGGCCAACTTCTCCGATCACGGGGCTAACCGGCTGGGGGCCAGCGCCCTGATGCAAGGGCTGGCCGATGGTTACTTTGTAGTACCCCACACCGTGGGCAATTACCTGGCCCAGACCAAGCTGGATCGGGTCGACCCCAGCCACCCGGCCTGCCGGGAAGTTGCCGCGGCGGTCAACGAACGGATTAATCGCCTGCTGTCGATCAACGGCAAACGCACCGTCGACTCATTCCATCGCCAGTTGGGCCAGGTGTTGTGGGAATATTGCGGTATGGCGCGCAACGAAGCCGGCTTGCAGACAGCGCTTGAGAAAATTCCCCAAATCAGGGCCGAATTTTGGGACAACGTCAAAGTTCCCGGCGAGAGCAACAACCTCAACCAAACCCTGGAGATGGCCGGCCGGGTGGCCGACTTCTTGGAGTTAGGCGAACTGATGTGCCGCGACGCCTTGCACCGAACCGAGTCTTGCGGCGGTCACTTTCGCGCAGAGAGCCAAACCGAGGAGGGCGAGGCCAGGCGCGATGACGAGAATTTTACCTACGTGGCCGCCTGGGAATATACGGGCGACGACAATGAACCGGCCCTGAACAAAGAACCGCTCACGTTTGACTATGTCAAATTGTCGCAGCGGAGTTACAAGTAACGAGTTTTGAGTTTTGAGTGTTGAGTGTTGAGTAATCGGTGGGCGTTGACGACTGACAACTCAAAACAAAAAACTCAAAACTAAAAACTAACAAGGGAGCAACCAGGCTTATGAAACTACACTTACACATCTGGCGACAAAAGAACCGCAACGACCAGGGTCGTTTTGTGGAGTATGACCTCGACGGCGTCAGCCCCGACTCTTCGTTTTTGGAGATGCTCGATCTGCTCAACGAGGAATTGACCCTGAAGGGGGATGAACCGGTGGCTTTTGACCACGACTGCCGCGAGGGCATCTGCGGCATGTGTAGCCTGATGATTAACGGCGTGGCCCACGGGCAAAACCGGGAAAAGGTGAAGCAGGTGACGGCTTGCCAACTGCATATGCGCAATTTTCACGATGGCGAAACGATTGTGGTGGAACCGTGGCGGGCCAGACCTTTCCCGGTGCTCAAAGATTTGATCGTTGACCGCAGCGCCTTTGACCGCATCATCCAGGCCGGCGGCTTCGTGTCGGTCTCGACCGGCAGCGCCCCCGACGCCAATGCCACGCCCATCGCCAAAAAGGATGCCGATAAGGCGATGGACGCGGCGGCCTGCATCGGTTGCGGCGCCTGCGTGGCCGCCTGCCCCAACGCCTCGGCGATGCTCTTTACCGCGGCCAAAGTGTCTCACCTGTCCTATTTGCCGCAAGGCCAAACCGAGCGCTACCAGCGGGTGGTCGATATGGTGGCCCAGATGGACGCCGAGCTGTTTGGCGGTTGCACCAACCACGGCGAATGTGAGGCGGTCTGCCCCAAAGACATCAAACTGGACTTCATCGCCCGGATGAATGGGGAGTTGATCAAAGCCACCCTGCTGGGCGTGCAGCCCAGCAAAACTTTCAGTGGTAACGGTCAGGAGTAAAGGTATAAACGAAAAGGCGGGAGCAATGCTGTTCCCGCCTTTTCGTTTACCTGATGATCAGCCCCGCACTCAAACTGATCCCCAGTAGAACTATTAAAATCCCCAGAATAATGAGTAGGGCAACCATATTGAGCCTCCTTCGGCACCAATAGTGCCGCGGCGCCTGCTTCAGCCCCAAAAGCATCCTTTCTCCGTGGCTATATAACCAATCCTCTTCAATAAGATAAACACCGCAACTCCAATTCAGTTACGAAATTTTATCGACAATCTAAAACGTTATTGCAAAGCTTTCCGGCCTGTGATAAACTATGACTCTAGCCTGCTTACACTTGGTCGCGACTAAAGGGGGCTTTGATGAGCCATCTACTCAACGAAATTTACCAATCTAACGCTTCTGACTTCTTTAACAAGAACTGGCTGCCTGTACTATGGTGGCAGGGCGAGCCAGCCGCTGGCGCCGCTTGGCTCCAGATGGCAGCCTCTTCCACGGTGATCATCATTGTTCTTCTGCTGGCGCTCGCTGTCGTGATTCTGGCGTTTGTTTTTTGGCGGCGCGCCCGGCGTGTGCAACAGGCCCAGACAGTCCCCGGCCCGCAACCGGTCGAGACATTACCTCCACCTGAACCAACCCTACCCATCGAATCCGTCGAAACGATTTCGGCCCCGCCCCGGTACTCCGAAGATATGGCTAAAACCCAACCTAGCCCCCTGGCCAGAGCCAAACCGCCGGCCGCCGAGGTTACCCTGGAACAGGAACCCCGCACTTTACCGGTGTCAGGGTGGCGCCCGGCTAACATTAACTGGCAAATTGCCGGGCTTACCGATATGGGGCTCAAACGGGAGCAGAACGAAGATACGCTGCTAATGGTCGAGGCGACTATGCCCGATGGCCGTCCGGTTGGCCTGTACGTGGTGGCCGACGGCTTGGGCGGCCATCAGCAGGGTGAGTTAGCCAGCCAGCTCGCCATCGACGCCATTCTAAACTACTTCAACCAGCATCCCCCCACCCCTGGCGACGCCGCGGCCTTTGAGGATTGGCTCAAACAAGCCGCTTATGCGGCCAATCAAGCCGTGCTGGCCCGGCAAGAAGACCAGACCCAATCGAAAAAGATGGGCTCAACCGCAGTGATGGCCTTGGTCGTGGCGAACCAAGCCCACCTGGCCAACGTGGGTGACAGCCGGGTGTATTGCCTGAACAGAACCAACATCGAGCAGATCAGTGTTGATCACTCCCTGGTCGAGCGGTTGGTTCAAATTGGGCAATTGACCCGCGAAGAGGCGCGCACCCATAAAAATCGCAATGTGCTTTACAACAGTTTGGGGGATAAGTCTGAGATCGATGTGGGGCTATATCACCGGCAACTCCAGCCCGGCGACCGCCTCTTACTC
>CAYZHI010000079.1:0-11130 GCA_964477335.1 uncultured Caldilineaceae bacterium
CCAGTAGAATTACCATCACCCCAAAATCCCAGGGCTGACTTTTAATCAATTGTTTAACTTTACCAGCTAGAGTTATAGACACAGATGCCTTCAGCCTCAATCCCTTGACCAGATTCCAACGGGGCATTATACTCCGATTGATTTGGATGACCAAGTCACGGGGTTAACGTGACAGACGTCACAACTGGCGGCTGGTGGGCGGATCACTTAAGAAATGGTATACTATCTGGGACCCAGTTGTCAGTGTCACTAATCACTGTTCATGGGAGTTATGATGAGATCAACACGTTTTAGGTTGTGGACTCTGGCCATTATCGCCCTCTTGGTTTACTGGTTCATTCGATTCGGCGTCGGACTTTATACCGATCTACTCTGGTTTCAACATCTCAACTTCGAGTCGGTTTATTGGACTAGCCTCTGGGCTCGCTGGGGTGTTGGATTGGCCGTGGCTATTCCCTTTGCCATCCTTTTTTGGGTTAACGCCTTTTTGGCCCGGTGGTTATCAATCCGCACGGTACTGTTCTTCAGCGAGGAAACTTTGGTGGCCCAAAGATTCATGGTTTGGGTCATCTGGGGTGCAGGCTTACTCCTGGCCTGGCTGGTGGGTGTGGCCGCCTCAAGCAACTGGCTCCTTTTTCTGCGCTATTTCAACCAATCTCCGTTTAACCTGGTTGATCCAATTTTCAATATGGATGCCAGCTTCTACCTCTTCAGCCTGCCGCTCTATAACTTTATCCAAACCTGGCTGTTGATTGCCCTCTTTCTTGCCTTGGTGGGAGCGGTTGGAGTTTATGCCGTAGCCCAGCAAAACAACCTGGCCGAAGGCAAAATCGTCATTCTGCCCCATGTGCAGCTCCACCTGTCCATTCTGGGAGCGGCCATCTTTGTGACCTTTGCCCTGGGCCACTGGCTGGAGCTGTTCGAGCTGATGTATTCACCCCGTGGCGTAGCTTTTGGAGCCAGCTACACCGATGTCAACGTTTCGATGCCGGCTTTGTGGGTTATGATCATCGTGGCCCTCCTGGCGGCGGTCATCTTGCTGGTCAACATCTATGTGCGCCGCCCGGCCGTCAGCCTGTCGGCTATCTTCATCTGGATTGTTGTGGGGGTGGTCGGCACCGGCTTGATCCCCGGTCTCGTCCAACGGTACATTGTTGAGCCGAACGAGCTTGCTCGCGAGGCGCCCTACATCCAAAACAACATCAAGGCTACCAATTTTGCCTACGGGTTGGACAAAATTACGGAAACAGATTTTCCGGCGTTAGAGGCGCTCACCTTGGACGAACTGGCCAACGACGCCAGTGTACTTAAGAATCTGCGCTTGTGGGACTATCGCCCGCTCATGCAAACTTACCAGCAGATTCAAGCTATCCGGCTGTATTACCACTTTCCTGATATCGACTTTGACCGGTATATGGTCGATGGCCAACTCCGCCAGGTCGCCCTGGCCGGCCGGGAATTGGACAAAAACCAGCTCCAGTCGCCAACCTGGATTACTCAGAAGCTACAATTTACCCACGGTTATGGCGTGGTTATGAATCCGGTCAACGAAGTCACCCCCGAAGGCCTGCCCCAACTGTGGATCAAGGACTTGCCGCCGCAATCAACCGTCGAGCTGAATGTAGAACGCCCCGAAATTTATTATGGTGAAGCTACCAACGATTATGTCTTTGTGCAGACCGACGAACGGGAGTTCAACTATCCCAGCGGCGAGGAAAACGTCTATGCCAGTTACACGGGCAATGGCGGGGTAGTGATGGATAGCTACCTCAAGCGACTGGCTTTCGCCCTACGCCTGTCTGATATCAATTTGATCCTCAGTCAGGATTTGAACAATCGCAGCCGGGTATTATTGTACCGCAATATTGGCGAGCGAGTTCGCCAAGTCGCTCCGTTTCTACGGTACGACAGCGACCCTTACCTGGTAATAGGCCAGGATGGTCATCTTTACTGGATTCAGGACGCCTACACCACCTCTAACCTGTTCCCCTACGCCGAGCCTATCAACGACCTCAATTATATTCGCAACTCAGTCAAGGTGGTTATGGACGCTTATGATGGCGACCTGACCTTCTACATGGCCGACCCGGCTGATCCCTTGATCCAAACTTATGCTGCTATCTTCCCCCAGCTCTTTACGCCGTTGGAGCAAATGCCGACCTGGCTGAAAAACCACCTGCGGTATCCGGAAGACTTGTTTCGCCTTCAGGCCAAGATGTACCAAACCTACCATATGCGCGATACCAACGTTTTCTACAACAAAGAAGATTTGTGGCAGGTGCCGCTGGAAAACTTCTCCGGCAACACCCAGCCGGTGGAACCTTACCATGTCATTCTCAGATTACCCGACCAGGCTGAATCAGAATTCCTGCTGATCCAGCCGTTCACGCCGAACAACAAGGATAATCTGATTGCCTGGCTGGCGGCTCGCTCCGACGGGCCGAATTACGGTCAATTGGTTGCCTATCGTTTTCCCAAACAGGAGCTTATTTTCGGACCACTGCAGGTCGAAGGTCGCATTGATCAGGACCCGGAAATCTCCGCTCAAATCACCCTGTGGGATCAGGGTGGCTCAGAAGTGATTCGCGGCAACCTGTTGGTTCTGCCAATTGACAACTCCCTGCTCTACGTTGAACCGCTCTACCTGCGGGCTGAAAACGGCCAGATCCCCGAGCTGAGGCGAGTCATCCTCTCAACTGGTGAAAGAATTGTGATGCGCGAAACTCTGGGCGAGGCCGTTTTGGCCCTCTTTGAGGGACAAGAACCGGTGCTAACTGCCGGCACGCAACCGGAGTCGACGTCATCAGCCGATGATGCTTCCGCATCCGCCCAGGTAGAGCTACCGGCCGAACCCGCCGAGTCCGCGCCTGACTCGACGGTGACCACTGAAAACATCGGCCAATTGGCCAGATTGGCCTCCGACCATTACGAGGCGGCCCAACAGGCGTTGCGGCGCGGCGATTGGGCTACTTATGGCCGGGAACTGGAGCAAATGGAGGCCGCCTTGAATGCCCTGGTCGATTTGACCAATGACGATTAACCGGCAGACACACGCCCCAATTTATCCTGTAGTTATGGTGAAATTGACAGAATCAGGCTAACTGAGTATAGTATGATGCCATTAGACGGGAGGGTCTTTGCCCATTTCTTGGATAGTCGCAACCTCATTGGCTGGTCTTATTTTCCTGTGAATATACCTCTTTTAACCTAACCCACCATTTTTGCAGCGCAAAAGGAGAAAGGAGAATATTAGCGTTTAGTAGCTTGTAAACCGGTTCAACCTCTTTTTGTCGAATGTAGTCCCATGGGCAAACAGGCCAATATTTTTTTCCTGGGCGCCCCTATTGCTTTGAAAGGAATTTTTTTGATGGGCAAAAAACTTTATGTTGGTAACCTGAGTTATACTACCACCGAAGACGATCTTCGGAAGCTGTTCACTGAGATTGGACCGGTTAGTTCAGTTGCCATCATCACTGATCGTATGACAGGTAAATCGAAGGGCTTTGGCTTCGTCGAGATGGAAACTGAGCAGACGGCTCAAGAAGCTATTGAACGATTGAACAATCAAGAGTTCAATCAGCGCAAGATTATGGTGAGCGAAGCGCGTCCCCCCCGTGAACGAACGGGCGGCGGTGGTGGCGGCGGTGGATATCGCAGCGACCGGGGTGGCGGCGGCAGAGATCGGGATCGTCGCGGTAGTGGCGATCGAGGCGATCGAAGCGATCGGGGTGAGCGGCGACGCTATTAATATTCTTAACACCTCATTTGATGCTAAAGCGCGAGGACTATCTTCGCGCTTTTTTTATTGTAGATCAACAATTTGACAAGTGCTTTTTTCAGGTTATACTTAGTGTATAATTTACTCTATTATATTCAAAAAGACGATGCATACACTCGCCCAAGTTAAACCCATTATCCAGGCTGCTCTGGCTGAAGACATTGGCCACGGCGATGTAACCACCGCTTGCACCGTTCCATCAGGGTTTATCTTAAAGGGCCGCTTTATGGCCAAAGCAGCGGGCATTGTTGCCGGGTTAGAAGTCGTCCACTTGACTTTTGGGTTGCTGGACGAGCAAATCCGGTTCACGCCCAACCTGGCCGACGGTGATCCCGTAACGGCTGGCCAGGTGATAGCCGCCGTGAGCGGTTCGGGCCGGGCGCTGCTCAGCGGCGAACGGGTGGCCCTTAACTTTCTCCAGCGCATGTCGGGTATTGCCACGCTCACCCGCCGGTTTGTCGAGGCTGTGCACGGAACCGGGGCAATCATCCTGGACACGCGCAAAACGGCGCCCGGTTTGCGCCTGCTTGACAAATGGGCCGTACGGCTGGGCGGGGGTCAAAATCATCGTTTGGGTTTGTTTGATATGGCGCTTATCAAAGAAAACCACATTGTTGCTGCCGGCGGTATTTCTGCTGCTGTTGAACGCGTCCGGGCTAAAGTCAAGCAGGGCCTGCCCATTGAGGTCGAGGTAAAGAACCTGTCTGAACTGGAGGAGGCGCTGGCGTTATCGGTTGACCGAATTTTGCTTGACAATATGAGTTTGGCTGATATGCGCGCCGCGGTGCGTCTGGCCAACGGTCGAACGCCGCTGGAAGCATCCGGTAATATTACCCTGGAAAATGTGGCCGCCGTGGCCGCGACCGGCGTCGATTACATCTCCATCGGGGCGCTAACGCACTCGGTGCAGGCGTTGGATGTTAGCTTTTTATTGGAGAGCGGAGATTAGAGATTGAGAGATTGTAGTTCTTAGTCAAGTGGAAGGTAAAAAATGTCAGTTGAAGAAACCTATGTGCAAATGAAAAGTAAGCTGGACAAAGTTGTGCCAGATTTTGAACTGCGCTATAAAGCCGAACTGGCTTATCAAATCAACCAGCTCAAAAAAGAGAAAAATGCCGTAATTTTGGGTCACAACTACATGGAACCGGCCTTGTTCCATTCCATCCCCGATTTTACCGGCGACTCGCTGGAACTCAGTCGCAAGGCCGCGGCTACCGACCAGGATATCATTGTCTTCTGTGGGGTGAGATTTATGGCGGAAACAGCCAAAATCCTCAACCCCGCCAAAACAGTCCTGCTCCCGGCTAAAAAAGCGGGCTGCTCTCTGGCCGCCAGCATCACTGCGCAGGATGTCCGGCAGTTGAAGGCTCAATTTCCCGGTGTGCCGGTGGTCACCTACGTTAACACCTATGCCGAGGTCAAAGCTGAGAGCGATATCTGCTGCACCTCAAGTAATGCAGTCGCAGTGGTAGAATCGCTCAAGAGCAACACGGTCATCTTTATTCCCGACGAATACCTGGCCAAAAACGTGGCCAGAGAAACCGGCAAACACATCATCTTTCCGCTGCAAAATGGCAATGGCTCCCCCGGTCTCGCCGCTACCGAGTTAGACTACCAGCTCATCGGCTGGCGCGGCAGATGTGAAGTTCACGATAAATTTACGGTGCAGGATATTGTCAATGTTCGCCGCCAATTCCCCGACGTAACCGTGCTGGCTCACCCGGAATGCAAACCTGAGGTGGTCGAAGCCGCCGATTTTTCCGGCAGCACCACGGCTATGGTCAAATTTGTTGAACAAACTGATAGGCCCCGCTATCTACTGCTGACCGAATGTGCGATGGGCGATAATGTTGCCGCCGCCAATCCACATAAAGAAATGTTGCGACTATGCGCTGTCCGCTGCCCTCATATGAACGAAATCACCCTGGAAGACACGCTCAACGCCCTAAAATACAATCAGTATGTCATTGAAGTGCCGGAAGATATTCGGGTGAGAGCGGCCAAATCCGTCGAGCGTATGCTTGCCATCGGCTAAACCATGAGCGATTATCTTGAAACCGACGTATTGATTATTGGTTGCGGCATTGCCGGCAGCACGGCGGCCCTGCAACTGGCCGCAGCCGGCGTGCCGGTGACGGTGGTGACCCGCGCTCAAAAGCCCGAAGAGTCCAATACCTATTATGCCCAGGGCGGCATCATCTACCGTAGCCCCGCCGACTCGCCGGCGTTACTGGCCGAAGACATCAACCGCGCCGGGGCAGGTCACTGCAATCCCACGGCGGTTAATCTGCTGGCCGAGACAGGGCCACAACTGGTCAAAGAAATTCTGATAGATAAAGTCGGCGTGGCCTTTGACCGGACTCCCGACGGCGAATTGGCCCTGGTACGGGAAGGCAGTCATTCGCTGCCGCGCATTCTGCACGCTACCGATGCCACCGGCCAGGCCATCGAGATGGCCCTGATAAAAGCCCTGAGCAACCATCCCAATGTTACTTTGCTCACCGGCCATACCGCCGTCGACCTGCTCACCCCGGCGCACCACTCCCAAAATCGGCTGGCCGTTTACCAACCTCACACTTGTGTAGGGGCCTATCTCTTGAACCAGACCCAAGAGCAGGTGATCTGTTGTTTAGCCAAAAGGACCATTCTGGCTAGCGGTGGTCTGGGCCAAATTTTTCTGCGGTCAACCAATCCGGCCGGGGCGCGCGGCGATGGCCTGGCTATGGCCTACCGCGCCGGAGCACGGGTCATCAATTGCGAGTTCATTCAGTTTCATCCCACCACCTTTCACTATCAACAAGCTCCCCACTTTCTAATTTCCGAGGCTGTGCGCGGAGCCGGGGCGCGTTTGGTGGATATCAACGGCGAACCTTTTATGCAAAAATATGACCCGCAGTGGAAAGATCTGGCCCCGCGCGATGTGGTTGCTCGCAGTATGCACCGGGAAATGATGGCTAAAGATGTGCAAAATCTCTACCTGGACCTGCGCTCTTACATTCCCACCGACCAAATTCCAGAGAAATTCCCCAATATTTACCAGAGTTGCCTGACTTATGGCATCGACATTAGTCGCGATCTGGTGCCGGTTGTTCCCGCCGCGCACTATTCGTGTGGGGGCGTCTGGACAGATGAATGGGGCCAAACGACCATAGCGCAGCTTTATGCTATCGGCGAAGTGGCCTGTACCGGGGTACACGGGGCCAATCGGCTGGCCAGCGCCTCGCTGCTGGAGGGCTTAACCTGGGGCCACCAGGCCGCCCAGCACATTCTATCTACCCTGGCCGGCTCCCCCGCTCTCGGCCCGGCCGATATCCCGCCCTGGCACGCTACCGGCCGGGATACGCCAGACCCGGCCCTCATCAGCCAAGATATGAGTTCGATCAAGCACATCATGTGGAATTACGTGGGCCTGGTGCGAACCACGCCCCGGCTGGCCCGAGCTATCAGCGAATTGCGCCACCTGGAAGTTGAAATTGAACATTTTTATCGCGCCACGCGCCTAACCGACGAATTGATTGGCCTGCGGAACGCTGTTCGGTCAGCCATCATTGTGGCCAACGCAGCCTGGGAAAATAAGCAAAGTATGGGCTGTCACTACAGAATTTAATGTGAAACGCATCAGCTGGCGGCTGCTTTGCCCCCTCACTGGGCAAACGCTGCTTCAAAAAACGACACCACCCGCCGCTTAAACTCGGCTTCATGCTCTACCACCGGTGAGATGTGTTCCAAACCTTCAACAATCCATAGTTCTTTGGGTCCTCCGGCGGCTTGATACAGGCTGTAAGCATACTCAACCGGATACAACGGCTGGCTGTCACCGTGAATGATCAAGACCGGCTTGTGGAACGCGGTTAGATCGCGGGCCGGGTTAACCTGCTCGGCTTCGAGGCCAAGGCGATACTCGGCCAGGTTGGCCAGCAGCAGGCCCAACCAGACCGACGAGCTAAAGTGGGTTTCAATGGTCCGGGGCAGGCTGCTAAAGCTGTTTTCGATGACCACCGCGCTCAGGCGCGGGTCAATGGCGGCGGCCCTGGCCACAACTGCGCCGCCAAGTGAAGAGCCAAACGCCCCAACCCGTTCCACACCCGGTGTGGCCAACAAATAATCGATGGCGGCCTGCACATCGGCCGCCTCCCGGTAGCCATAGGTGAGCTGGCTGGCATCGCTCTGACCGTGACCGCGCAAATCGAAGAGCAGCAGGTGATAGCCGGCTTCGGCCAAAGGGAGAGCCTGGGGCAACATCTGGTCGCGATTGGCATGAACGCCGTGAACCAGGATGATGGCCTCGGGGCGGGAGCCGGGGATATACCAGCCGCGCAAGTGGAGACCGTCGGCGGTGGTCAGGGTAATCTGTTGATAGGCCAGACCATATTTGGCCGGCGAGATTGTGACGGGGGTTCTCATCGGGGTAATCAGCCCCTGCACCAAAAAGTACAGCATCAACAGGCCGGCCAAACTCAGGAGGATAGCGGCGAAAATCGCCAAATTCAGCCAGTACCAGCAGGTAAAACGTTTTCGGCTTTGATCAGTCGCCATTG
Organism: uncultured Caldilineaceae bacterium; assembly: GCA_964477335.1. Lineage (GTDB taxonomy): Bacteria > Chloroflexota > Anaerolineae > 4572-78 > J111 > CAYNLK01. The sequence goes on from CAYZHI010000079.1 coordinate 8,317, forward strand.
GCAAACTAGCCTCGACCAGGCCAACAGCCGGAATACGGGTTCGGAAAGATTGGAGACATATTTCTCACTGAACCTGTCCGGCCAGAGCGATTGTTGAGGCCGGTCAAACAGGTTCAATTGCCCACGTTATAATTGACCAGAGTCGCCCCAATTGGCCAACAGTTGCTGGTAAGCAGGGTCTTCATAGCGACTCAGGGCAAAAGCCGGCGCATAGTCGGGTAATGCCGCGCCGGTCATATGGGCGGCTAGCAGTTCCCCGGCTGCGGCCGATGCCATCAACCCATAGCCGGACAATGCCCCGATGATGTAGGCTCCCTCCACCGGCAGCGGCCCGATGAGCGGCCGGTTTTCCCTGGTCTTGGTGTAATACCCTCCATCGATGACCGGCTTGGGCGCCCGGCCAAAATAACGCTGCAGCTCAGGCAGCATCATAGCCAGCCCCCGCAGCGCAACTTCAGGATAGAAAGGATCAAAATCAAAAGGGAAAACAGGTTCAACCGGGTTGATATCATAGGTCCACAAGATCAACACGATGGTGCTGCCGCCCTCACCGTCTGGCCGGGCATGGACGCCGGGGGGAAATTCATTCAGCAGCCATGCCGTCTCAGCCGACTCGGCCAGCATTGCCCGCTCCGCCTCCGACCAGGGCAATTGCACCGGATCGGTCCAGATGACCAGCGGCGCGTGGCGTGGCAATACATTGAGGTGATCGTTGAAGGCAACTTTTACGTGGAGCTCGCAGAAAAGGGGCAATTCGACTCCGATCAGCCGGGCAACTTGTTTTTGAAACGGTCCGGCGGCGCTGACGAAGTTAGGGGTGGCCAGGCGAGTCACCCCACCTGCATAACCAACCTTGACCGCCTGAACCCGATTGCCGCTGACCTCAACGCCGTCAACTCGACCGGTGAGCAGTTCTACACCATGGGCTCGAGCCTGCTCTAGCAGGAACATACCGAATTGCTGGGCGCTGAACCAGCCGCAACGCCGGGCATGAATCACGCCGACGGTTTGCTCGGCGAGGTAGGGAAAGTGTTGCCGGATGAGGGCCTGATCAAGAATGATATCGGCGCCGGTCAGTGGGTCGCTAAAACCGTGCGGTGAGGCAGGTAGATAGGCCGGTTCACCGGGCCCGCCAGGATGGTAACGGACCGGACCGGCCCCCAAAGAGGCCGCTTCTTCCGCCACCTGTTTGAACGTCTCAAGCCGGGCTGGATCGGCGGTGGCGTAAAGGTAACCCCGTCGATTAAGGTTAAAACGGTTGCCGCTCTGGTGAGCCAGGGTCTCCATCAGGTCAATGCTGCGGTTCATCAGGCTGACCATAGCCTTACCGGGGCCCGGCCACCAGTTGCGATAACATTCGGTGGATTTGTCGCTGGTCAGGGTGAGCGGCGCCCGCTCATCAACCAGCACTACTTTTTTCAGGTGGTGCCTAACGGCCAGATGATAAGCTACGGCAATACCAGCAATACCGGCTCCGCAAATAACCACATCCGCAGTGGCGTGAGCCATTGACGCCTCCTCCGGTTATACCAGCGACTTTACTCAGGTACCGGCAGCGCATCTTTAGGTTCAGCCAGTTCCTGGCCGATTTGTTCAGCTAACTGGATGATCGCCTGGGCTGAGGGGCTATTCGGTTCCTGTTGGACAACTATGATCCCTCGATTAACAGCCAGTATCAATCTGGGGTCGTGGGGGATTCGGAAGGTATGTTCCACTTTAAGAATTTTCTCAATCTTGGCCGGGGAAATACCACTCGCCAGATCGGCTTTATTGATAACCACCCCCAACCGAGTCCGATCATATTCAAGCCGGTCATACAATTCAAGAAACAGTTTGCCACTCTTAATCGCCGGCAATTCAGGGGTAAGAATCAATAAAATGTAGTCGGCATTTTCCAGCACCGCCACCGTTTTATCGTCGAGTTTGTGAGGGGTATCCACCACCACGGCCCTAAAATCACGCCTCAGGCTCTTGATCAGTCCGGCGACCATCTCGACAGACACTGCATCAGCCAGTTCTGGCTGTGGCGGAGCTAACAACAGCTTTAAGCCCGAATTGTGGGGCAAGAGTACATCGGTCACCAGCTCCAGGTCAAAACCGCCCTCGTGGACCAAATCACTCATCGTCCGGGTGGGTCGCGTATTCAAGTGGACCAGAATGTCGCCAAATTGTAGATCGGCATCCATTAAAACAACATCGCCATACCGTTGTTGCAAGGCCACGGCCAGATTGGCCGCAATGGTTGAGGTGCCAATGCCACCCTTGGGACTATAGACGGCAATAACCTGGGTGCCGGCCCGATCCTCAACCCGCTGGGCTTCAGTCTGGGCCGCTTTTTGAGCCTGCACCTGGTGCGCGGCCTCTAATTGCTGGTAAATGGGTAAACTGTAGTTATAAACTCGACGAACACAGTTGACCAACTCTTCGGAGGTGAACGGTTTGGGCTGAAAATCACGTGCTCCGGCAGCCATAGCCTGCTTCATATAGTGCTGTTCTGCTTGAACGGTCATAATAATGACCTGGCTATAAGGCGCTCTGATCGACATCTCCTGAGTCGCAGTGATGCCGTCCACATCGGGCATATTAATATCCATGAGCACGATATGGGGCCTGTATTCCTCGGCCATCTCGATACCCTGCCGCCCATTAATGGCTTGCCCAATGACCTCCATATCGTCTTCAAAATAGAGCAGCCGACTGACGTGGCCGCGAGTATCGGGATTGTCATCAACAACCAGGATGCGAATTTTATCGCCAGACTCGGATGGGGTTGGGGCCGGCGTCGGTATACGAGCAGCTCCAGGCGTTGTAACC
>CAYZHI010000080.1:0-11117 GCA_964477335.1 uncultured Caldilineaceae bacterium
CGGCCAGTCCGCCCACCAGAATCCCAATAATAAACAGAATCCAGCCCTTCTGGCCGGCGGCTCTTTTTTCAGTCAGCGGAGCCGGTGAAATATCATCCAATCCGGCCGGTTCGATTACCGGGACAGTATCTAATTCTTTTGCTTCAATATCGGCCATAATCCAATCCTTTCTTGAGCCTTACGATAAGGCGGGCCGAATGACCACACTCTGGCAAAACGCTCGTCCCTGCAAAAAATACAGAGAAAAAATCTTACCAGCTACGCCGAAAAAAATCAAACCAATCCTTCCAACTTAGCGCTGGCTTGCTCGATTCGCTTCAAAACCGTCTGCCGGCCCAATACCACCAGGGTTTCAAACAGCGGTGGAGCAACCATACGGCCACACACGGCCACGCGAATCGGTTGGAACATCTGACCGGCATTGAGGCCCAACTCGTCAGCCGTGGCCCGGAGGGCGGTATCAAGGGCGTCGTGGCTAAAGTCAACGGTTTGGAGCGATTGCCAGGCCCGCCGCAAAACGGTCAGAGCTAAAGCCGCATCCCCTTTCTTGGGGATCAATAAAGCTGGGTCATAAGGGGCCAACTCGTCGGCAAAGAAAAAGTCGATCTTGCCAGGCGCTTCGCTAAGTTTAGTAATTCGCTCCTGGATCAACGGGGTAATCTGGAGCATCCTGGCCCGGTCGGCCGGCAGACCGGCCGCGGTCAGATAGGGTAACAACCGGTCGGTTAAATCCTCGACCGGGAGTTGGCGAATGTAATAGCCATTGAAATGATCCAGTTTGTCGTAATTCCAGGCCGCCGGGGAGGCATTGACTCGTTCCAGACTGAAGCGCTCGATCAACTCTGCTCTGGTCATCAATTCCGTCTTGTCGTCGTAGCTCCAGCCCAACAAGGCCAGATAATTGACCATAGCCTCGGGTAAGTAACCCAGTTCTTGAAAAGTTCGCACAAAAACAGGTAAAACCTGACCGTCGGGAGCGCGTCCCTCGCGTTTGCTCATTTTACCCTGGCCGGAAGGGTTGAGAATCAGCGGCAGGTGGGCCATCACCGGCGGTTGCCAGCCAAAGGCATTATAGAGATGGATATGCAAGGGCAGGCTGTTGACCCATTCGTCGCCCCGGAGAATGTGGCTGATGGCCATCAGATGGTCATCGATGACATTGGCCAGGTGGTACGTGGGAATACCATCCGATTTCATCAAGACGGCATCTTGCAGCAGCGCATTTTGTACGGTGATGTCGCCGCGGATGACATCGTGCATGGTCAGCTCACCCTCAAGGGGCAGCTTGGCCCTAACTACATAACTTTCGCCCTGTGCGGCGCGGGCCGCCGCTTCGTCGGGGTCGAGGTTGCGGCAGAAGCGATCATAACCGGTGGCGGGATCATTATTTCGTTCACGTTTCTGGCGCAAGGTCTCCAGCCGTTCGGGCGTGCAGAAGCAGCGATAGGCGTGTCCCGTTTCAAGTAACTGTTGGCAGTAATGTTGGTACAGCTCAAGACGTTCAGTTTGAACGTAGGGGCCATAAGGACCGCCAATTTCTGGGCCTTCATCCCAGTCCAACTGTAGATAGCGCAGCCCGTCTAACAGCCATTGTAGCGCTTGGGGATTGTAACGCTTTTGGTCGGTATCTTCGATCCGCAAAATAAATTTGCCGCCATAGTGACGGGCAAAGAGATAGTTAAACAGGGCCGTGCGCGCCCCACCCACGTGAAAGTCACCGGTCGGGCTGGGGGCATAGCGTACCCGGACAGGTTGAGTTAAGTTGGTCATTGTGATTTGTATCCGTCAGTTGTGAGTTCGTCGGATGAATTGCGGTCAAAAAGAGCCTTAATGCGGGGGATATTAAAATACCAGAGTGAGATAAGTAGTCCGGCAATCAGGCGCAGCAAATTGATGATAAATTCAGAGGTAGCATAGCGGTCAAGGGTCATCAATAAGGCCACCAGATTAAAGACAGACCAGGCGCCAATGACCCACAGAAACAGGATTCGACCCCAACTCCGGCGTATCCAGAGCCCATAGGCGCTACCGGCAAAACCGATGGCGAAGATGGCATTGAAAATAAAAATTACCCAGACTTGGGTTTGGGTGCCAAACTGATTACTGGTGAGTTCCACCGCGCCGGATAGAAATAACAACCTGGCAACGGCCACCAGGGCCATCAGTAGGGCTAGAACTGCGAAAACAGGGATCAGCCAGCTCCCCCAACGGTGTTGGACCTTGTCTGCCAGTGCTTGCAATTGTGTCTTGATAGAATCGCCTCGCTACGTTATACTTCTTCAAAATCGAGTACTTTGTGGCGCATGAGGACGCTTTGCACCAGACCAATGGCGACTAAGAAAGCGGTCAGGGAGCTGCCGCCATAGCTGACAAAGGGCAGCGGCGTACCCGTAACCGGCAGCAGCCCCAGATTCACCCCCAGATTGACAAAAGATTGAAAGAAAATGAGGCCGGCCACACCTACTACGATCAGACGACCAAAGGGATCGCCGGTTAGATCAGCCGCTCGCAACACCCGCCAGATTAAGAGGATTATCAACGTGAATAGTAATAAAGCTCCCAGCAACCCTAACTCTTCACCGATGACCGAGAAGATGAAGTCGGTATGGCGAACCCGCAAAAAGTGCAGTTGGTTTTGGGTGCCGATACTGAACCCTTTGCCCAAGGTGCCGCCTGATCCAATACTGATCAATGCTTGCTGGATATTGTAGTAGGAGTCCGGATCGCTTTGGGGGTCCAGAAACAGCAGCATCCGGCTACGTTGATAATCAGCCATTGTTAGCCAGATCACCGGGCTGGCCAGCAACGCCAGCAAGCCTAATAAACCCAGGTGAAACAGGTGAATTCCCCCCATCAGGGCCATAATCAGCCAGACTACCCCCATAATCACGGTAGTGCCCAGATCCGGCTGGAGATAGATAAGCACCAATGGCGGCACAATTACCAGCAACGACAGCAGTAGGTTGCGCAGCTTATTCATTTCACCATCGCGGTCGGCCAGTATTTTGGCAGTAACGACAATCATCACTATCTTGGCAATCTCACTGGGCTGCACCGGAAAAAGGCGAAAATCCAGCCAGCGCAGCGTGCCGGCGGTCAACTCGGCGGCAATGAAGAGCGTTCCCAAAAAGGCCAGCATCACCACGTAAAGCATTTTATAGAGTGAGGCGTAATAACGATAATCAAAAGCCGCCACCAGAACCATAATGACCAGGCCGATGGCGACTCGGGTTAATTGAGTCCGCCACAACTCTTGTAGGTCTGCCTGATTCTGATTGGCGCTGTAAATCATGATGACGCCATATAAAATTAACAGAGCGACAAGACCCACCAAAATCAGGTCAAATTGTCGCCAGATTCTACGGTCCATAAGCTACTCACCCAAGGGGCATCTATTTATAACGCGCCCCAACGATTGGAATATTGGCTGTGAGGCGGCTCTGCCGGCCGCTCTTGGTTAAAGAAATATCAATCCCATCGCGATCAATTTCAACATACTTGGAAATAATCTTGATCAACTCATCCTTTAATTCGGTCATCTTGTCAGGTGAAAGATTAACCCGATCTTGGACCAACACCAGTTGTAACCGATCCCTAGCAACCTCACGGCTGGACGGTTCCCGGCGACCTAGTAATCGATTGAATATATTCATTCGATTTCCTCAAAGTGGGTTTACCACTCACCCTTTGAATAGTTTTGACAGACGTTTGATAAATGAGTCGGTCACTTCAAGATTCATAAATGGCACATCTTTGCCCATCAAACGATCGGCAATATTCCGGAAGGCTTGACCGGCTGTTGAGCCATTTTCCAGCACTGCCGGCCGGCCTCTATTGGTCGAGATCACGATCGACTCATCATCCGGCACGATCCCGATCAGATTGATGGCCAGAATATCAATCACGTCACTGGTATTGAGCATATCACCCCGTTTGACCATATCGACGCGCAGCCGGTTGAGGATCAGGTCGCCTGGCCCCTTCTCTTCCGCTTCGATCAGCCCGATGATCCGGTCGGCGTCACGAACTGCCGATACTTCCGGGGTGGTTACAATCAACACTCGATCAGCCGGAGCCACAGCATTTTTGAACCCCTGCTCAATTCCGGCCGGCGAGTCGATCAGGATGTAGTCAAACTCACTGCGGAGTTGGTTGGTTAACTCAATCATATCGCCCGGGGTGACCGCAGTCTTGTCGCGGGATTGCGCCGCCGGAATCAAAAAAAGTTCGGGCAACTGTTTATCCCGGATCATGGCCTGGCGTAGGCGGCAGGTGCCTTCAACGATATCCACCAGATCATACACAATCCGGTTTTCCAGGCCCATCACTACATCGAGATTACGCAAACCAATATCGGCGTCAATGGCCACTACCTTGTTGCCCTGTGCCGCCAACGCCGCACTCAAATTGGCCGTCGCGGTGGTTTTGCCAACCCCACCTTTACCCGAGGTAACGGTTATTACGACTGCGCTCATATCTGCACCCAAACTATTTCGTTTATCAATGAACGATGATTATCGTTAGATTTTACACCAATTGCCCTGGCTAGGGCAACACGGCCAGGACTGACAATTAACCCTTCCAGGACTCGGCCACAATCTGATTATTTTGAACCGAAGCCATCTCCGGCATCATCTCCTGGCCACTCTCTTCGGTTGGTGAACGAGCAATGTAGTTGCCAATTCGCAAATGGGTGGGCGCTAATTGTAAGGCGCAGACAACAGCATTGTCACCATCCACGCCGGTGCCGGCGTGAACCGTACCGCGTAGTCGCCCCCAAACCACCACATTGCCGCCAGCCCTGATTTCGGCGCCTGGATTGACATCCCCAATGATTACCACATGGCCGTGATGGTAAATAACCTGCCCGGAGCGCAACGTCCGTCTGACCACAATGGCTTCAGCCAGCGTATCTGTGCCTTCAGTCTGAGCAATCGTTGACCGGTCAGGCAAGCCAACTTCCAGTCCAAGTTGAGCCGCCGCGTCACGCGTGCCAGGCGAGTCGCTGTCAACCGCCCATAGAGTCACATCGTGGCGGCTCAATACCTCGCCGATGGCCTCCAACTCGGTATGGGTCAATTGACGGGGGCCAACATGGAGCGCCACCCGTCCCCCCTTGAAAAAGGAGGCGCGCTCACTCAACCGTTGGTCCAATTCGTCAACCAGAGTCGACCATAGGCCGCTACCTATGGTGACAATCAACCCATTACTTGTGCCTTTGATGGTTATCCGCTCGTTGGACATAATGGAAAAGTACAAATAATCCAGGTAACGTACTACATATTGTACCTTAAAATAGGAATAACCACAATATGTAGTAGCAAATTTTAAGGCTTAAAATTTTGATTTTGTGGCGTGAAGATGGCAGTTCTTATTCTTCGACTTCAGGGAGTTCAGGCTGCTCTCCGGGCTGGACTTCAAATTCCACCAAATAGCGCAACCCCTGGTCGACGATTAATTGCAACAGCGGCGTTTCGGCATAATCGGGCAGCCGTAATCGCCAGACCCTGGTTTGAACGGGGTCCAGATTAGTAAAGTCAAATTGCCCGGTCATGCCTGACATTGTTTGAGCCACAACCTCATTATTGGCGATCAGTTCAATCGTTACCTCAGCAAGCCCGCGTCCCTGCTCATCAACCAGATGCCCCGACACACTGGCCCCCTCACCGCGCCAACTGTCGGCGCCCAACAAACGGGCCGTGACCACGCTGTTGGGTTGGAGGGCCGGCCTGTCTTCTTCCTCTGCCTCAACCGTTTCTGTTTCTTCCTCGGCGATCCTAAAATAGTGTCGCAACATTTTATTGGTCACCGGCACCGCCACCTCCGACCCTTCGCCGCCGCCATACACAAAGACGATGGTCACAATTTCCGGATTATAGCTGGGCGCATACGCGGTAAACCAGGCGTGACTGGTCTTCACCCGGCCATCCCGGTCAAGACATTGAGGATAACGGTCGCAGAACTCAGCCGTGCCGGTTTTGCCGGAGGCGTCGATCCCCGGCACATCGAAGGTGTCGTGGGCCGTGCCGTTGTCCCAATTGACAACGGCTTGTAACCCCTGCCGGACCAACTGGATGAACTGAGGTTCAATCTCAAGCCGGCGAATCACCTCCGGCTCGACTGTTTTGACCAGGTTGCCGTCCGCGTCCAGAATTTCCTTGACCACGTGGGGCCGATAGAGCGTGCCGCCATTAGCAACGGCCGCCATTGCATTCAGCATTTGCAGGGGAGTGACCAACACAAAGCCCTGGCCAATGGCCATGTTGTAGGTGTCGCCGGTAAGCCAACTTTCGGCATAGTTCAGCCGTTTCCACTTCTTGTTGGGCACCAATCCGCTAACCTCGCCGGGTAGATCGATACCGGTGGGAGCGCCCAGGCCAAACATTTCGGCATATTTGACCATCCGTTCCAGGCCCAATCCCTCGTACTCGGCCGGGTAGTAGCCGCCGCCGACCTGATAGAAATAAACGTCGCAGGACCAGGCCAGGCCGGAAATCAGACTAACCTCCCCATGCCCGGTGCGCAGCCAGCAGTAGAACGGCTGGGCCAGGTCAAGGTTGTCCGGTTCAAACTGATTGGGCAGATAGAGAACACCTTCGTCGTAAAAGGTGGTTTCAGGCGTAATCGTGCGTTCCTGCAGGGCGCCCGAGGCCGGGATGATTTTGTAGATAGAGCCAGGCGGGTACAAGCCAGCAATAGCGTGATTGACCAGCGGCGTCCAGGGGTCTTCGCTCAAGAGCGACAGCTCGCGGGCGGTGATGCCGCGTGAGAAAATGTTGTTGTCGAACGAGGGCAATGAAACCATCGCCAAGATCTCACCGTTTTGCGGGTTCATCGCCATAGCCACGCCTTGATTGGAGCCAACCTCGTCCATCTGCTCTTGCAGGGCTTGGGCCGTGGCCTCTTGCAGCCCCAAATCGATGGACAGCCGCAGATTGTGGCCAGGCCGAGCCTCGATGTTCCGGCTGACCGTTCGAATTTTCCGGCCAGATACATCGACCTCGATGTTCTCCAGCCCCTTAACACCGTGTAGCCACTCCTCATACTCCGTTTCCAACCCGGCCAGGCCGATGATATCGGTCAGGTCGTAGCCCTGGTTCCGGTAAGTGTCAAACTGCTCTGCCGGAATAGGGCCAACATAACCCAGCAGATGGCTCAATAGCTTGCCATACAAATAGTCGCGGGTCGGCGCAATCTCGATCAGGACTCCGGGCAGATTCAGGCTCTCTTCCTCGATTTTGGCCACGACTAGCGAGTCAACGTCGGTGGCAATGGTCACCGGCAAAAAGGGGGCAAAAGGATTCTGATTTACGGCATCGCGAATTCCCAGCGGCGCCCGGGCATACTGGCGGCTGCGCGGGTTGATAATCTGGCGCGGCAACTGGCGATTATATTGGTGATGGTTGATGGCGTGAAAGTAACCGTTGTTGCGGCTGGCTACCGGTTCAACCTGGGTAGTAATGGGCAAATTGAGCATTTCCGACAGCCGGGCAAAGACGGTAGCCCGGGCCGTATCATCATCGGGCAGGTAGGCCGGGATGATCACCACGTTATAACTTGGCCGGTTGCGGACGAGCAACTCCCCGTTCCGATCATACATCACGCCGCGGGCGGCCGGTACCTGGGTCAGGCGGAAGCGGTTGGCGTCGGCCAGGGCGGTGTAAGTTTCGTACTGAACAACCTGCAGATTCCATAGCTGCACCGCCAGAATGACAAACGCCAAGACGACAATGATCCGAAAAGCGTAAGTTCTAACCCGGATTTGAAATTCGGTCATAAGCAGAAATTATACTCTAGAAAGCGATAAGATTAAAACGTTAATGGCTGCGGATTCAGCCAGCGATTGAGGAGATACAGCAACGGAAAAACCAACATCATTACCACGGTGTTGAACACCGCCGCCGGTAAGAGGACGTTGAAGAAGGCGTCGCTCCAAATCACCGGGCGGCCCAGCAGCGCCAGCCACAGCAGCGCCAACCCGTTAAAGAGCAGGCTCAGAGGAAAGGTCAGGCTTAAAGGCAGCACAATACTGCTGCCAAAAATCCGGCCATGGGAAATGCTGGCGACCAGCGCCACCAGCAGGGCTGTAAAGGTGAACACTCCAAAGGGCGCGCCAGAAACCAGGTCCAGGCACAGGCCGCCGATTAAAGCCCAGGTCAACCCTTCACCTGGCCCACGCAGAATAACCCAGCCAATAATCAGAATCACCACCAAATCTGGATGGACGCCACTGATTTTGACGAAGGGGGCCAGGGTCATTTGCAGCAGGGTGGCCCCTATCAAAATGAGCAGAGGGATCAGGCTGCTAATTCTCGGTCTCCTGAGATTTCAAAATCTCGGCTTCAAAGTCAACCGGCGCAAAGGAGGTAATAATCAACATCGTTTCTAATTTACCAAAGTCAACTGTGGGGCGGATCCGGGCAACCTGGAACATATCCTGATCCCGTTGTTCCACAGTTGTAACCTGGCCAATAACAATTTTATCGGGAAAGTTACCCCCCAGCCCGGAGGTCAACACGATGTCGCCGGGGTTGACCGATTCATTAGGGGGAATACGATCCATAAATAGCGTGCCATCGATGTTGCCCCGAACGACACCTGTCGCCCGGCTATTTTGAATGATGGCATTGACGGCGCTGGCGGGATCGATCAATAGCAATATCTGCGCTGTGTTGGGCCCCACCGCGGTTACCCGGCCCACCAAACCGCGCTCGGTAATGACCGGCATATCCCGAGCCACACCAGTGCGGGCCCCAACATCTACGTAAACGTAATAGAGCAAATTGGTAGGATCAACACCCAGGCTGCGCCCGACCACTGTCGTTGGCTCGTAGTTCAGTTGGGGATTGGTGCGGGTAAAGTTGAGCAGTTGGCGGAGCGTTTGATTCTCCTGTTCCAGCTCTTTGAGGCGGAGATTTTCGATCATCAGCCGGTTGGCCAGCGCTTCCAACTCGGCATTTCTGGCCCGGATCGTTTCCACGCTCTCCGTTTCTTCGACCCGTTGGGAGACATCCTGGGCCAGGAGTGTAATGGCTTCTTGCAGGGGCATCAAGCCGGTTTGCACCATCGCCCGTATCGGGGTCATATAACCCAGACGATCAAGCGCAAAACCCATCAACAGCAGAGCCAATACCAGGCCTATGACCAGTTGTCTGTTTCGTGTGGCCACCATATCAATTAATAATTAACAATGAACAATTACCAATGAGCCGTGGACAATTGCGAATTACTCATTGTTAATTGCTCACTGTTTGCTTACCGATGATTGGTACTTCCTCGTTGTAAGGAAGCCAATACTTTGGCGTACTTATCGTAGCTTTCCAATACTTGACCAGCCCCACGCGCCACACAGGTTAAGGGGTCATCGGCAATATAAACTCGCATTTTCGTTTCTTCCGACAGCCGCTCGGCCAGACCCTGTAACAGCCCCCCCCCGCCGGCCAGGGCAATACCCCCTTCCATCAGGTCGGCAATCAACTCCGGCGGCGTCTCGTCGAGGGTGTCGCGCACCGCTTCCACAATCACGGCCACCGAGTCGCTTAGCGCTTCGCGGATTTCGACGCTGGAAACCTCCACTGAGTCGGGTAGGCCGGTAATCAGGTTGCGGCCGCGCAACGTGATAATCTGCTCTTCCGGGAGCGGATAGGCCGAACCGATGGTGATTTTGGCCCGTTCAGCCATCCGCTGCCCAATGAGGAGATTGTATTTTTGCCGGGCATAATTAACGATCGACTCATCCATTTCATCGCCGGCCACCCGAATGGAGCGGCTAACTACAATTCCACCCAGCGAAAAAACCGCCACCTCGGTGGTGCCGCCGCCAATGTCAATGACCATGCTGCCGATGGGTTCGGTAATCGGTAAGCCCACGCCAATGGCCGCGGCCACTGGCTCTTCGATAATCCGGGCATCACGAGCGCGGGCATTTTTAGCGGCGTCGTAAACAGCTCTCTTTTCAACTTCGGTTACACCACTGGGAATACCAATGACGACTCGGGGAGCGTAGAAAGGGGTGGGGATCAAGGTCTGCTCATGTACTTTTTTGATGAAGTAGCGGAGCATAGCCTCGGTAATTTCAAACTCTGAGATAACGCCGTCACGCAACGGCCGCACAGCCACAATATTGGCCGGGGTACGGCCAACCATCTCTTTGGCGTCGACGCCAATAGCCAGGGGTTTTTTAGTTTTCTTGTCAATTGCTACAACTGAAGGCTCATTAATAACAATCCCCTTGCCTCGAACATAGACCAGGGTATTAGCCGTACCAAGGTCAATGCCAACATCAAGCGAAAAGAGCCCCAATAATGCATCTAATGGGCCTGCCACGTGTAAACGCTCTCCTTCCGAATGCACAGCACATAACAATAGGCAGGCTCGCTGCGTCCCATTGCCTGCCTAACTTGCACATTATACCACAATCGCACTTTTATACAAACAAGTGGGCGCTGTTCGACTGCCACAACCCTAAATATCGACAGATAGCATTCAGTGGATTGCTATCACCTAAATGCCAACCATGTCAATCATTCCGTTGTTTCGGTGTTGGCGCGCCAGGATTGACGATCTAACAGCCGTCATTAGCCAAAAAGGGCCGTTGACAGATTTTCTGGATTATAATATCATCAGAGAGCACGACCCAACAAGGCTGCTCACCAGAAATCGCAATCAGATTACCATCAGTTCAGTTCCCCACTTCTTGGCGAAGTTTAAGTTCAAAACAGGTTACTCTTCAAACGGCGATGGCCGGCTGTTTCTGGTTGGGTTACCGCTAGCAGATATTCTAATTGAGAACCATTGCAATGAGTCAAACCGTCAAGTGCGATATTTGTGGTTTCGAAAATCCGGATGGACATTTTTATTGCGGACATTGCGGTAATGGTCTTAGCACAGCCATAACCGGCGACGGCAATTTTCTTTTGAACGCCCCCATCGAGGGTGAGCGCAAGCAGGTTACGGTCATCTTTGCCGATATTTCCGGCTTTACCGCCTTGAATGACGCCGCCAAAAGCCCGGCTGAGGTCGAGCAGGTCGTCCGGCTCATCAACCTGTGCTTGCAAGAGCTTAGCCAGGCAATTTTTGAGTTTGATGGCTATATCGATAAATACATTGGCGATGCC
>CAYZHI010000081.1:0-11105 GCA_964477335.1 uncultured Caldilineaceae bacterium
GAGCTTGATCGAACAGTTTTGGGCCTGGGCGTGGCGGATGACGTTGGTCACAGCCTCCTGGACAATCCGATAAGCGGCCACTTCGACGGCAGCAGGCAATGGCGGGCAGCGCTCCGGCGCAACCACAGTGATTTGCAGGCCATTGTCACTGCTCTGAGCCGCGTACTCACGAATGGCGCCCAACAAGCCTAATTCGTCCAGGGCCGGCGGCCGTAGGGCGTAGACCAGGCGACGCACCTCGTTGACGATGCCTTGCGATTTCTCGATCAAATTATTCAGGATCTCCTCGACCCGCTCCGGGTTGGAGCGAACCAGCTCGCGGGCTGCTTCTAATTTGAGCACGTGGCTGGCCAGTTGCGGGCCCAGACCATCATGCAGGTCGCGGCGTAGCCGGCGGCGTTCCTCTTCCCGGGCTGTAACCAGCCGTTCCCGCGACCGTTGCAGGTCGGCGGTCAGGCGCACCGCAGCCGCAGCAACCCCGGCCTGGTGCGCCAGGTCAGTGAGCAGTTGCCATTCAGCCGGGCTAAAGCTCTCGCCGGGCGCCCGCGGGGCCAGGATCAATTGCCCCAATTGCTCGCCCTGGTAACTCAGCGGCAACGATACAGGGTCAGGCGCCGGTGTCCCGGCTGCGGCGGCCATGGTACACCCCTCTTCCTGATCCAGAGCAATGGCGGCATAGGGCAAATTGAACGCCTCTTTGACAGTGGTGACGATGGTAGGCAATACGGCGTCGGGAGCCATGGTGGTCTCCAGCCGTTGACCGAGGCGAGCCAAAACGGCGTAAGGCTCATCCCGCTGACCGTACAACAGCCGGTTGACCCCGCGTTGGAGCCGGTCGCGGAGCGGGGCAAAGAGGACTGCGACCAGGCCGGTAGCCAGGATGGAGATAAACAGATTGCCCTGGACGTGCAAGAGTGTACTCAGTCCGCCCACCACCAAGATGTAAAGAGCCGCCACGCTGGCGGTCAACGAGCCATAAACCAGGGTGCGATTGATCAGAAGGTCGGCATCCCACAGCCGGTAGCGCAGAATGGCTATGCCGATGGCAATCGGGATGGCGCTAAAGGCGAACGAGTAAGCCAGGTTAGCAATGTTTTGCACGGTTCCGCCGGTCATTTCAGGGACAAAGTTGACTAAAACGGTTAACATCAGCATCACGACTATGGTCAGAGTCACGGCATACACAAACCACTTGAGTTGCTGCCGTTCCACGCCGGTGGAGCGGCGCAATCGCACAATGGCTGAGACCACGGCCACCAGAAAGGCGACGGTAATCAGGTTGAGCATCGCCAGCCCTATTGTCTGAACTCCTTCCAGGCCAGGCGGCGCCGTCTCTGCCAGCAACGCCGGGCCCCGGTATGGCCAGAGGGCGATCAGGGTCAGGCTAAGCCACGTTGCTGTTGCGCCGATGATGAGCAGCCCTACCCAACCCCAGCGGTGTGACAATGGCCGGCCGGTGGGAAAGAGGAGGACGAGCAAAGCAATCCCGCCATAGCCCAGGCCCCACACGCCAAAAGTGAGCCAGATCACCAAAGCCCCGTCCGGCAGCGAGCCTGGCTGGGTCAGAAAGGTGTAGGTGGCGTATTGCAGGCCAAATTGCTCCAGCGCCAGCGACAGGCCAATCAACAACAGCAGCCAGCCGATGATGTGGTTGGGCCGGCGGGCGACGATGAGCGCGCCCACCAGAGCAAATGATAACGAGGGGGGGAGTTCGGCCAGAGTAGATATTACTTTTTCGGTCCCTTGCCCATTCAAAACGACCAGCAGGATGACCAGCAACGCCAGGATCACCTCCACGCCAGTCAGAATGAAAGCGCCCATTTTTAGAAACCGCGGCCGCATCATCTCAACATCCTGTTAGGGCTATGGGTACACAATTGCCCTAACACTATAAATCAACCCCGCTGCTCCGACAAGTTGAGATTCGGTTTCCACATTTCCCGAATGGTCACGCCGATAAACAGTAACCCGCCAATGATGGCGACCACGCCACCATTCAACCCCCAGCTACCGGGTTGGTCGGGCAGGGTCACCGTGGCTGCGCCCAGGTGCAGCAAGGCCAGGCCAACCAGTACCCCCAATACCGGCCAACCAGGACGCCTGGTGGCGGCCAATAATCCGGCCAAACAGAGCACCCCGACCAGGGCAACCCCCGTGATCCAATGGTTGGCCAGGGCGTGTTCGCCGGTATCCAAAAGCTGAAGTTGAAACCAGCGCCGGGCGAACGGCATCATCAAGCCGGCGGCTAATAAACTCAACCCCAGTAGGCTCCAACTAAGCGGCTCCGTCCGGCGGAAATTGACCAGGTGGCGGAGACTCGGATAGCTAGCCAGGGGTAAGGCAAAGAGAAGGCCCAGAAAGATCGCTGCCTCAGAGTCAAACGGCGCTAATATGACCAGATAGAGCAGGCTGCCGAGCGCCAGAAATTGGGCCACCAGGGGGCGTTGACGCGGTTTCCACAGCAAGGCCAGCAAACTACCGACAAACATAATCCCGACCAACGCCCCAATCTGGGCGTCGTGCCACAGGTGGATTTCGGGGTGCTGGATACCCGGCTCGCTGGCCACCCAACTACGTACCCAGACTGCCACCAGGCCATGCAGCGAGCCAAAAGCGAGCAAGAGTAGAGCGACCAACCCGGCCACCCCGGAGAAAACCAGCCGGCGCCAATCGAACTGTTTTGTTTGCAGCGGCATTGCTATATTGGCAATGTTTATTGTTTCTTTGGTTGTCATTTTGAACTCCTCGTTTATTCACTAAGATGTCCCGTTAAATCTCGACTTCTAACCTGCAGACCGCCCACCGCAGATCACTTTGCCGGTGCGGACGGCATAGCCCAGCAGCGAAAACACCGCCCAGGTATAGATTCCAAAGAAAAGCACGGCGACCTGTTGCCCACCCACAAGGCTAATGCCAATTAACAACGGCACGGCCAGACCGCAGGCCAGTGGAGCGAAGCGGCTCCAGCCCGACAAACGTCTGGCCATCAACACCGCCAAACCGACCACCAGCATAAAGGTATGACTGAGCGGCCAGGCCGTGTCGGTTAGTTAGTTGTCATTTTTACTCTCCTTGCATCGGCTAAAAGAATGTTTCATTGATAGCCTCAGCTTACCATAGCCGGCGTCCCGCTGTCATGAGACAATGTCCCGTACAGCGCGGGAATTGTGTCCCGTGCCCAGGCAAAGACAGGGTTGAAAAGCCATAGCCGGGTGCGTTCCAATTCTTAAGTAACGCGTAGGGGCGACCGGCCGGTCGCCCCTATCTGCCCGGAATCGGGGACAAACTCACCGTGGATGCAGTTATAGACAGTCCCCTTTAAATGGAGTAAAATGACCATAAGATTTACCGGCGTGATGATAAGGCAGCTACCGCTATGGTCAAACCGGCGCCCTGGTTGGTCTACACCAAACTATATCCACCCCGGCTGCGCGAAGATATTATTACCCGCCAACGGTTGCTCACGGCGCTGCACCAAGCGCTGCTGACCCATCCGGTTACCCTGCTCTCGGCCCCGCCCGGTTACGGCAAAACCACCCTGTTAGCCGCCTTGTGTCCGCCAAAGGATGGTGAAAGTGAAAAAAATATTCATCCTTCAGTGTTCAACCTTCAGCCTTTGCCCGTGGCCTGGCTGTCGCTGGATGAGGACGACAACGATTTCCACCGCTTTTTGGCCGGCCTCATCGCTGCGCTGCAACGGCTGGCCCCGGCCTGTGGCGTGATGGCCCAATCCCTTTTGAGCGAGCCGGCCGGCCTGGCCGAGGCCGAGGCCCCGGCCGACCGGGCCAGACGGCTAACCGGGGTGCTCATCAACGAAATTCTGGCTGAGTTTCCGGCCCCGTTTGTGCTGGTTCTGGACGACCTCCATCACCTCACCGAGCCGCTAATCTACCTGGCCCTGGACTACCTGCTGGAACATCTACCCCCGACCATGCACTTGGCTGTGGCGACCCGGGCCGACCCACCCCTGGCCCTGGCCCGGCTGAAAGCCCGCGGCCAACTGGCCGAATTTCGCCTGGCCGACCTCCGTTTTACCGCTGCCGAGGCCGAGAAATTCCTGAATGAGCGGTTGCAACTGGCTTTACCCCCGGCTGAAATCATGAAGTTGCAGGCCCGCGCCGAGGGCTGGGCGGCCGGCCTGCGGTTGTTGGCCGGTTCGCTGACCGGGCTGACTGCGCCTGACGACCGGGCGCTCTTCATCAACCGTTTGGCCCAAACCGAGCGTTATCTGTTCGATTTTCTGGCCGAGGAAGTGCTGCGCCGGCAAGAACCAGCCCTGCAAACTTTTCTGCTAGAAACGGCCATTCTGCCTGAATTGACCCCGGAGCTGTGCCGGGCGGTGACCGGCCGGCACGATGCGGCAGAACTGCTGGAAGAACTTTACCGGCGCAACGTGTTTCTGATCACCGTCGAAGGGGTGGCCGGGCTAACCTACCGCTATCACGCCCTGTTTGCCGAATTTTTGCGGCGCAAGTTAAGCCGGGAGATGCCGGAAAGGTTGGTCGAATTGCATAGCCGGGCCGCCTCAGCCGAGTCGATGCCGGGCCGGCGACTGAGCCATTATCTGGCCGCCCAAATGTGGCTTGAAGCGGTCCAGCTCATCGAGCAGGTAAGCGAACAGCTCCTGGAGCAGGGTGAGTTCGACACGGTGCGGAACTGGATTCAGGCTTTGCCCGCCGAGCTGGTCACAACGCAACCCCGCTTGAACTATTTGCTGGGGGTGTGCGCCTGGCGGCGTTGGGAGTTAGACACAAGCCGGTTAATGTTGGAACAGGCCCTGGCCGGCTTTGAGGTCAGGGGTGATGCGGTTGGAACAGGCGAAACCCTGGCTCATCTGGCGCACTGCCTGGCCCTGAGCGGCGACTTCACCGAGGCCGGTGAGGCCATCCAACGAGCGCTCGAATATCCCAGCCTGCCTCACGATAGCCAGGCTCAATTGTGGTTAATGAAGGCTAACCAGGCGATGGTTCAGGGCAACTGGCCTGAGACCGTAGCCGATATCGATGCCGCCCTGGCTATTGCTAACAGCTCCGGCAATCTGCGAACGCTTAACGTCCTGACCAGTAACTTTACTGGCCCCTTCACCGTGTTGCCGGGTGGTCTGGCGCGGGCCGAGCGCCTCTGGCAACTCCTGAAGAGCCGTGGCCGGGGTCAGAGCATACCTTTACAGGCCGCAGCTCAAGGCTTGGTCGCTCTCATTCACCTGTGGCGGGGTCGCTGGGATCAGGCCATCGCCTCGGCAGACCAAGCCATAGCCCTCAGCGAGCAGTATGGCGGCGGCTTGTGGATGCACGCGACGCTGGGCGCGCTCCAGCCAATCTGCTACGCCCTGCAAGGGGACGAGGAGAGGGCTGACCGGACCTTTGCCGACCTATTTGAAAAACTGGCCCAACCGGCGGCCAGCCGGATTGCTGCCACCTTTAAACCGGGTTTTCTTTTCTGGCAGGGCCGGATTTGCTGGCTACAAGGCTGGCGTGACTCCGGCCGGAGTAGCCGCTTGTTCCAAGCGCAGGCCATTTATCGCCAATTAGAGGCGCTGGCTAACCCGCGTGAGTGGCCCTTTGCGCCAGCCTTGCGAGCTATGTTGGCCGCGTTGTTGGCTCTGGCTGAGGGACGGAGCCAACAGGCCGAGCAGTTGCTGCGCCAGGCCGCCGCCATTCAGGACAGGCTGCGCTTTACGGTTCTTTTTAGCAACGCTCACCTGTTGCTGGCCTATCTGTACTTGCACCAGGGCCGCCAGGCCGAGGCGCTGGCCCGCTTAACCCCCGTCCTGGCCGAATACGAGCAGCAGGATACGCCAGGTTTGATGATGTGGGAAGGCAATCCCGTGGTAGTTCCGCTGCTGCACCTGGCCATCGAGCGGCAGTGTTACGCCGCGTTTGCCGGCCGGGTATTGAATCTGTTGGGCGAGCCAACCGTCATTTGTCCCCCATTGGTTGATTTGGCGGCAGTGGACACCGGCAGGTATATCCCTGAAACCGGAGCCAGGTTGACCCAACGGGAAATCGAGGTCCTGCGATTGCTGGCGACCGGCGCCAGCAACCCGGCGATTGCCCGGCAGCTCATCGTTAGCCCGCACACGGTCAAACGCCACCTGGACAATATTTTTACCAAGCTGAACGTCTCCTCGCGCACCGAGGCTACCCTCCGCGCCCGCGACCTGGGCCTGCTTTAGCCAGCCGGCGCGCTTCTTTTCCTTCAGGCATGACCTGATCGGGCCATGCCAATTCGCCCCCATTTACCACAAATGACCTGACCGGGTGATGATTTGACCGGCTCCTTGGCCGTATATTTGTAGTCATCCAATCTAAAACATTCAAGGAGAAAAACTATGTCTGCCGTTGTGTCTATGGTCAGCCGGGTCGAAGTTTCGATCCGGCGTGAAATTGCTACATTTTTGCTGTTGACCTTTGCCCTGGCCTGGGGTTGCCAGATTACAGCCATCATGCTGGGTGTTGATTTCAACCAGCTTGACGCAAGCCCCCCCATCGTTTGGGTGACGTTGATCGGCGTGGCCTGGGCGCCCGGCCTGGCGGCTCTGACTACCCGGCTGGCATTTTATCACAGCCTGCGCGGGATGGGCTGGCGAGGCGCCCAACCTCGTTATTTTCTACTGGGCGCAGGGCTAACCCTATTGTTTATAGCTGTGGCTTACAGCGCAGCCTGGCTCTTGAGTCCCGGTAGTCTGGCCCCCTTCCAGGTTATAGACGAAGCCGTGGCTATGCTGGGGCGCGGCTGGGCCGCCGACAGTATCATTGTGCTGGCTTACCTGGCGCTGAATGTTTTGATACTCTTATTACCCATCGGTTTCTTTGCCCTGGGCGAGGAGATTGGCTGGAGCGGCTTGTTGATTCCGCAACTGGCCCGGCTGACCTCGTTTGGCGCTACGGCGCTCATTACCGGCATCACCGGGGTGCTGTACCACTTGCCGCTGATGTTGTTTGCCGGTTATACCCAGGGCGTCCCCTTATGGTATGGGCTGGTGATGAATTCGATCGTGCTGGCGACGTCGGTTTTCATGCTGGTCTGGTTGCGCTTGAAATCGGGCAGCATTTGGCCCGCAGTCTTAGCCCACGCCCTCTGGAATATTTTCATGTTCTATCTCTTCGAGCCGATCACCCGAACTACCCCGCTGACCCTGTATCTGGTTGGCGAGAAGGGCGCGGCGACGGCGTTACTGGTGGTTGTCTCGGCGCTGCTTTTCTGGCGGTTGGGGCATTCGCTGGCCCGGCCGGGCGATGGGCAAAGTTAGCCTTTCCCCCGCTGGCAGCCTACTCCCGGGAGCGGGTGATGCAAGAGCAACTGCGTGAGCAGATCGTCGCTTTTCTTTCACAGAATCGGGTGGGCATTCTCAGCGCCACTGGCTCGGACAGACTTTGGGCGATGCCGGTGCGCTATTGCAGCCGGGGTCTGGTAGTGGAGTGCCTGATCCCCCGCTGGGCCGATGTGAGCTATCATCTAGAACAGAATCCCCAGGTCGTGCTGGTCATTGTAACTTCTAACCAGGCTCAAGAGCTGTGCTGGTTGCACTACCAGGGACTGGCCCGGCTGGCTGCTTCGACTGATTGGGTGGAGTTGCTGCCGCCAAACATTTCGCCGGCGTTGGCTGGTGAACTGTACCAGTTGGTTGCCTTGACGCCGCAGCGGCTTGATCTTATTGATGAGCAGCGTGGCTGGGGGACGCGTGACACGTTGGAGTAGCGCCCTGATCCGGGCGCTAAAAGGACAATTATCCCGGCAAAAATAGGACACTGTCTCATGACAATGGGACAATTCGTCGCCTAAGATAAGCCAAACTGTATTGATTCACTGAAATGAGGAGGAAGAACGATGCTTCAATTACGCTTAAAATCGCTGATCAGTCTGATGGTGGCGGCCCTCACATTGGTTTTAGCTCAGTTACCGGTTGAGGCCCAAGAGCCGCCCGTGGACCACCCGCTCTATCTGCCGCTCATCGTCAGCAGCGG
This sequence comes from uncultured Caldilineaceae bacterium, assembly GCA_964477335.1. Taxonomy (GTDB): domain Bacteria; phylum Chloroflexota; class Anaerolineae; order 4572-78; family J111; genus CAYNLK01. The sequence goes on from CAYZHI010000081.1 coordinate 7,968, forward strand.
CGACGCTAACGCCCCTTCCGGCCCCTACGCTCAAATGCTGGCCAGAGTACAGCAAATGTGTTCCGCTACCGGACTCAACCAGGTCTGCTATGCCAACGGTCAGGTCGTCTTGCAGCCCAAAACAGGGGCGATTCCCTTTGCCCAGCCGGGCGCTATCGTCGATCTGGCCAATGTGCAGAGCCTTAGCCTGACCTGGTCCGGCGCTGATCCCCAGCAATGGAGCCTGGCCTGGCTGCGCCTGGCCGCCGGCTCCGCCGCGCCCGGCCAGACGCTGACTATCCTGGCCTTTGGGAATGTTGAAATCAATAATATTATCCCCCTTACCGGCCAGATCGATCCCGACGATGAGACCACCCTGCCCAGCCTCGACTTTGCCAGCAGTCCGGTCGCCGGCGTCACTGAGTGGGGCAGCAGCGGGCTGATTGTGACCAATCCGACCGAGGAAGAGGCGCTTTCGCTAACCCTCAACGGCGCAGTTATCAGCCTGGCCTCCACCGCTTTAGTCGAGGCTAGGCCCGGCAGCCAAATGAACGTGACCATGGCCGCCGGCGTCTCCGTGACCGAGGCCAGCGGCCAGAGCAGCGTCGCCGTGCAGGGCCATCAGGTCAGTCTACCCCTGAACCAAACCGGCCATGTCTCCGGCCCCCCAACTCAGGCAATTGGGGTCGACCCGTTACTGGACATGATTTTCCTTGATGACCTCCTGACTCCCCTGACTAACTCAGGCTGGCAAAGCCTGGCCGGGTCGCTTTTAACCCGCCTGAACCGGGCCATCGATCGCTGCATTGCCGGCCAGCCGGCTTATGTTTACAACGTCTTGTTCTGGTCCCGGATTATCGGCCACGACAGCTATGTCAGTGAACAGCTTAGAACTCATCTCAACCCGGCGCAATTGGCCCAGGCCTACAATCGGGCGCCTCGCTGCCTGAACTTTGAGGTAGATTTCGACTCAAGCGTCACCTCTACGGCTACCCAACTTACCCAGTCCAGCCACCTCCATACTCAGGGGCTGCGCCTGCAATTTGGCCCGACCGGCAACTTCCTGAGCGGCGGCAATCAACCGCTGGTCTATCTCAGCTATGAGTACGATGCGCCGCCGGGCGGGTGTCCCAGGTCTACCCAAACCAGCGATGGCCGGCTGGAAACGGTCGGTGGTTCGCTGACTATTGCCGGTAACGGGCTACGGCTGACCACCCTGATCCGGGTGAGTCCACAACCTCACGACGCAGTGGTGCACCACTGCCCGCCGCCGGCCGGGACAATCGTGCTGCCCCAAGACCACTGGACCGCTGGGTTCTATTATATGCACGGGGATTTGGTGCAGCCGGCCGATCCCCATTCCTTTGACTTTAGAAATTGGCGGCATACCGGCGGCGAGCACTTTGGCGAAGCGATCTACGTGCGCACTGGCGCTGAGGCGGAGTTCACCTTTAACACAACGACCTATCTGATTATGGTGCACACCCCGCTGCCTTAACCCTTAGTTCAGCTTTGCCCAGATTCGTTCCGAGTTTTCTGACCAAGGAGTGAGCACGCTTCGCGTCAGACACTTGCACCGGAGCGCAAGCGCAGGTGTGCGAACGGCCCATTTTTAGCCCGCTGCGGCATCTTAGGCGACATCTTGCGGACGTCTGCTGGTATCGATTATTGGGCGTCAGCCTTCGTGTCCATATTGATAACAGTTTGCAAATCGATAAGACTCTTCTGGCTAACCTCGATCAAGCCGCGCCGAGGGCGATCAAGGTCGATAATGATAAAGACGAGAACCACAATCAACGCCACCATAATGTAGGTGGCAAACGATGTCCGATAGCCGGCTACGCCCGAACCGTATCCAACAATCGCCCCTGCCATGAGAAACGTCACGTACAGCAGCAACAGAACGACCTCCGGCACGTGCCGGTTGAGCGCAGCATCCCGTTTGCCAAAGTTGTCGATCAGTTCGTTGAGAGACTGAATGAACAGTCCCGATGTGACAGGATTTGGCTCTTCTTCAGCTGCCTGCCGGGCGTAAGCCCATAGTGCAGTTTGGGCGTGGTTAGCTTTTGCAAGCAGCATCTCTCGCTCGGCCTGGTCAACAAGGGTTATGGCGCTCGCCTGAATGCGTAGCTCCAGGTACTCTCGCAACAACTTCTGGACGTCGCTGCGAACTGAAGCTGGCAGCAATTGCGAACGAAGATACGTCGTGCCGATGGCATTGGCTTCTTCCACGACTGCCTGGCTGCGGTTGTCGAAACGCTGCAACGATAATGAGAACGTAAAGCCGAGGAGAAGCGCCAGAATGCCCAGGAGCGAAGCGCCAATTGTATTGACATGCGTCTTGAAAGCATCGTTAGCAGCTACCTGAGTCCTGAGTCCAAGGCGATAGCCCATCTCGATGGCCAACACCATTGAAACGAGAAGTACACCGGCGATCAAAACACTATTGATATTGTACATAAACTCTTTCATCGGATTCTAACTCAGAAAGACGCTTAATGGTTGGTTTTAGTGGCAGCGGCGGGGCTGGCAAGACACCTTTGCCTAAAGCTCAACTCGGCTGGCTCGCGGCACATCCCCTTGGACCGCGCTAATCTCCCTGCTCCTTCAAGCGCTTCCGGTTCTCCTTCTAGCGTTTGGTTCAACCCCTAACTCTGATCCGCCTTTCATCCACTATCCATCATCGGTGACAACTTAAGGAAATGGCAAAAAAAGTCAAATTGGGTAAGGTGACAAATCAAGTTTAATTGGCGGCTTACGCAAAACCTTAACAACACCTAAATCTTGGTTCTCCGGGGCAGCAAAGTACGTGACGGGGTCAGTGGCTTTGCCTTTAGACCGAGCTTGGGTGAAATGATACAAGCCCCGGTACAACATTTCCAGGGAAATACGGTCAAACGGGACCCCGATTTCATCGGCGACGGCATCACCCAAATCAACCAGGATAGCGTAAAAGAGCCAGGTGGCCCAGAGTTGCAGCAGCACGCCGTTCAGCGAGCCAGTCCACAGGTAGGCCAGACCCAACAAACGTTTGACGGTGTTAAAGGCCTCCTCAATATCAAACCGCAGCGCATACTCATCCAGGGTGGTGCTAGCGGTCGGGGCATCACTAATAATATACCAGGGTTCTTCCCCATCCGTTGGATGAGCCAGGGCGAT
>CAYZHI010000082.1:0-11054 GCA_964477335.1 uncultured Caldilineaceae bacterium
CGCGACCATGGCCGCGGCCATTTCCTGGGAAGTCAGCGGTTGGGCCTGAGCCAGCGGCAGGGTAAAGGTGAAGCGAGAGCCTTGCCCAGGGGTGGACTCAACCTGAATAGCGCCGCCGTGTATTTCGACCAACTGCCGGGTGATGGACAAGCCCAAGCCGGTGCCGCCGTACTGCCGCGCCGCCGACCCATCGGCCTGCTCAAAGGACTCGAAAACGCGTTCCAGACTATCGGCCGGAATGCCAATGCCAGTATCAGCCACGGTGATAGCCAATTGATCGACCGCGTCCCCTTCAATGTGGTTGCCGGCCGGACTGGCTCTGACTTCGCCCAAAACTTCAACCCGGCCGCGCTCGGTGAATTTTATGGCATTGCCAACCAGGTTGACCATAATCTGCTGCACCCGGTTCTCGTCGGCCAGCACTGGCGGTAGTTCCGGGCTGAGCCGGTTGACCAGTTGAACCGGTTTCTCCCCAACCAGCGGCTGGCACAGATTGAGGACCACCTCGGTCAGACCTTGCATATGAACCGGTTTGAGGTGGAGTTCCAACTGTTTGTGTTTGAGTTGGGAGAAATCGAGGATGTCGTTGACCAGATTGGCCAGCCGTCGCCCGCTGGAAACGATCATCGCCAAATCTGAGGTCGCTTTGGCCGGCAGCCGGCCGGCGACGCCATCCATGAGCGACTCGGCCAGGCCGATAATGCCATTGAGCGGGGTGCGCAACTCGTGAGACGTATTGGCCAGGAACTCATCTTTCAAGCGGTCGACTCGCCGGAGTTGGTCGGCCACCAGCCGTTCCTGCTCCAGTTCGTGCTTTTGCCGGGCCAACTCGCGGGCCTGAGCCGCGGTCCGGTAGCGGGCATAGCCGGCTACAATCGCGCCGGCGGCGACGACATATAAGGCATAAGCCCACCAGGTTTTCCAGGGGGGCGGGGTGACCGTGAGCTTGATCGTGATCCCTGTTTCGTTCCAAACGCCATCGTTATTGGCGCCTTTCAGCCGTAGGGTATATTGACCCCCGTCCAGGTGAGTATAGGTAGCAAAACGGCGTTGGCCGGCTTCAACCCAATCCTTATCTACGCCTTCCAGCTTGTAAGCGTAGCGGTTTTCTTCCGGGGCAGTGTAATCCAGGGCGGCAAACTCAAAGGAAACGACCGTATCCTGGTACGACAACTGGATGTCGGTCACTTCATAAAGCGGCCGGTCCAGCCTGACATCCTGGTTGAATATCTGAAAGGCGGTCAACACTACCGGCGGCGCGTAGGGGTTATCCCGGATTTCGGCCGGGAAGAAGGCATTGAAGCCGTTGATTCCGCCAAAAAACAGTTCTCCGGTGCGCCGGCTTTTATGATAAGCGCCCTGGTTGAACTCATTGCTTTGTAGTCCGTCGCTGACATTGTAATTTTTGAAGCTTTCGGCGCGGGGGTCAAACTTCGACAGGCCGTTGTTGGTGCTTAGCCACAAGTAGCCCTGCTCATCCTCCAGGATGCCGTAGATGGTATCGTTGACCAGGCCATCCTTTTCCCGGTAGTGGACAAAGGTTTCGGTATCCCGGTCAAACTTATTAAGCCCGCCGCCGTCGACGCCAACCCACAGCGTGCCGGCCCGGTCTTCGTAGATTGTCCTGACAACATTGCCGCTGATGCTGGCCAGGTCTTGCGAATTGTGGTTGTAAACGGTAAAAGTTTGGCTGACGCGATCAAACTTGTTGAGACCGCCGCCGTTGGTGCCCAGCCACAGGGCGCCGGTGTGGTCCTCAAAGATGGTTCGGATGACGTTGTCGCTGAGGGTGCCGGCTTGTTCAGGATCGTTCAAATAGCGGGTAAAGGTTTCACTGACCGGATCGAATTTGTTGAGGCCGCCGCCCCAGGTGCCAACCCAGAGCGTTCCCTGACTATCTTCGTATAACGACCAGACGTCATCATCGCTGAGGCTGGTCGGGTCGTTCGGATCGTGACGGTAGGCGGTAAAACCGTTGCTGATCGGGTCATACTTGTTCAGCCCGCCCTCGTCTGCGCCCACCCACAACACACCGGCCCGATCCTCGATGACGACCGGGATGAAGTCGGCGCTGAGACTGGTCGGGTCGGCCGGGTCGTGAAGGTAGGAGGTAAAAGTGCCGCTGGCGCGCTCAATTCTGTTCAGGCCGTTACTGGTGCCAACCCACAAGTCGCCGGTTGAGTCTTCAAAAATCGACCAGACCATATTGCTGCTGAGCGCGCCCGGGTTATTGGTAAAATGGGCAAAGGCTTCGATCAGCCGGTTGAACTTGTTCAGCCCGCCGCCGTTGGTGCCGATCCACAGCACGCCGGCCCGGTCTTCAAAAATTGATAGCACCTGATTGGCGCTAAGACTATGCGGATTGGCCGGATCGTTGAAGTAATGGACCGCCGTAGCCGTGGCCGGGTCGAAGCGGTTGAGGCCGTCCCTGGTGCCGACCCAGAGTTGGCCGCTTCTATCCCAGTAGATATAACTGATGTTATCGTCGCTCAGGCTGGCGGGATCGTTCAGGTCGTTGCGGTAAACGGTGAAAGTCTCGGCGACCGGATCGAATTTATTGAGGCCGCCGCCCTCGGCGCTAATCCACAGCTTCCCGGTCCGGTCCTGCAAGATGGCGCTGAGGTCATCGTGGCTGAGGCTGTTGGGCTGGTCCGGATTATGCCGGTAGTGGGTGAAAATTTCGCTGGCCGGGTCGAATTTGTTGAGACCGCCACCCTCGGTGGCCAACCACAACATCCCGTCTTGGTCCTCAAAAATAGTTCGAACCGTGTTGTCGCTCAAACTGTGCTCATCGGCGGGGTTATGCTGGAAATGGCGAAAAATGCTGCTGTCAAGATCGAACTTGTTCAAGCCGCCGTCGGTGCCGATCCAAAGGATGCCGGCCTTATCTGCGAAGATCGCTCGAACGGTATTGTTACTCAGGCTGTACGGGTTTTCGGGATTATGCTGGTAGCGGCTGAAAGTCTCGGTGGCCGGGTCGAATAGATTGAGGCCGCCGTTCGTGCCAACCCAGAGGCGACCGGCGGCATCCTCATGGATGGTCCGCACAAAGTTGTCGGAAATAGTGGTGGGGTCTTCGGGGTCGTTCTTGTAGACGGTGAAGGTGTAACCATCGTACTTATTAAGCCCGTCTTGGGTGCCAAACCACATAAAACCCTGGCGGTCTTGCAGAATGGCGAAGATGGTGCTTTGGGAGAGGCCGTCCTCGATGGAGAGCCGGTCGAAGCGGAGGTTGCCTTCCTGCGCTTGCAGGCCAGGCGCAAAGATGAAACTGAGCAGCCCTACCCAAAAGATGAGGAGCAGGGCGCGCTGGAAACTGACCCACCGGCGCAGGTGGCTGTTATTTTTGCTCCCCGGTCGGGTAGATTTCATAGTGATCTCTCGCAGCGATCGACCCGTTGACTTTACCACAATCGGGTGGATTTACCAAAATATAGACCTCCAGAAAAGTTTTTGCTGGGATTAGGGGATTTGGGGATTAAAAACGGGTTAAAAACAAAGGAAAAATCCCCTAATCCCGGCCCAAAATGGCTGAGAAAACTTTTCTGGATAGTTATATCGAGAGAGGGGATGAGGGGGAGAAACGCAGACGGCGGTAGGTAGATTATCTGCCGGTGATTCTAAAAGAGGCGAGGTAGTTGAGCCAAAAAACTTTGGTAAAACATTTGTCTAATTTAACATTGTCGAGGTAGTTACAAACTCAAGTTGTTTTGTATGGCAAGGCTTCGAGCGAGACCTGACTGGCAATTGCTGCAAATTCCGGATCTTTGTGGAGGAGAATAGTATTCTGTTGAATGGCCAAGGCGGCGATGATCGCATCGGCCAGCGAGAGACGGTAGTCCGCTTTGAGACGGGCTGCCGTTAGTAGAGTTGGTTCATCCATCTCCCACAGAATGGTTGCTGGTAATTGTTTCATAAGCGCATAGCGATGTTCGGCCTCAGCCTCGCCCTGTTCTTGCCGGATGATGTAGGTCGCTTCGAGTAGCACTAGCCAGGGCAACCAGACCTGGCCCTGGGTCAAAACCTGTTCCACCCGCTCTGCGCCTATCTCATCTTCGATTAGGGTTAGGAGGGCCGATGTATCGAGTAGAAAGCGGCCATCATTCATGGTCACGGTCCTCACGGCGAGCCGTCAATAGTTTTTCCACCAATCGCTCGCCCCGGCCACGGCCGCGCAAGGCGCGGATCGAGTCGCTGGGTACAGGAATCACTTTGATCGTCTGCCCATCATCCAGCCAGACCAGATAATCGCCAGGTTGGATGTGATATTTTTTGCGGATTTGGGCCGGAATGACCGTTTGACCACGTTTAGTAATGGCGGTTTGCATAATTTAGCCTCTTATTGGGAATTTTACAAGACGATTACTGAAAATGCAAGTCAATCAATCATCACGCCGCCAAGCGCCTCACGACCGGCGGGGCGGCGGCGGGGCCAAAAAGGATTTCACCGGCCAGCCAGCGCCGGGTGACCTGGGGCGTGTTGAGGGCAATGTCCAGTCCTGCGACCAACTCCACCTCGTCGTTTTCCAACTTCTGGTCGGCCAGGGCCATTAGTAGGCCCCGAACCAGGCTGGAGAACAGTTGCATGGCCTCGGGGTTTGGACCGGGCTGGCCATTCGGTTGCTGGCAGCGGCGGATATCGGTGGCATGCCAGGCCTGGCAGACCAGGGGCCGAACTTCGTAAACGGAGCAGCGGTCATCGGCCAGCAGGGGACAGGGAAACAGCGGCGCGACCGGCTGGAATCGACTTTGCCTGTGTTTTTGTTCCATCACAGCGTTGATCTGCTGGCGCAGCTCAGCCAGCTCGGCCTCCGACAGCTTCTGGCGCAAATGTGCGGCTATGACCAGCACTTCGGGGATAGTCATCAGCACCACCAGGCGGTAGCAGCACCAGGCGCAGCCAGGCCGGCAAGCCAGCGACATCTGCTCAAAAATCGGGCTGAGCAACCCGGCCAACCGGCGTCTAGCATCTGCCGCCAACTCGGCCACCTGGCTGATGCTGCTGGCTGCGGCCAATATCTCGTTGGCGGCTCGCCGTTCAGACCGTGTAATCGATGCCAGCTTATCGACCGTTTCCTTCGATTTGACGCGCATTTTGATAGAACTCGCCCTACCCCTTCCCCGGTTTAGGGGCGCAAGCAGCGGTCGGGGTGGGGACAAAAATTTTCATTTTAGATTGAGTCGGTAGTATGTGGAAGTGAGCTGTCTCAGGCAACGCGGCCGCAGAAGAAAATAGAAGCGGAGGTTGGGCCAGTAGGTCAGGCTCTGGTTTGACCGGATTGTCAGTCTGAAAAGGGGAAATCGGAGCATTGGTCAATGCTATTGTACCACAAAGTGCCCAAAAATTTATACCCGACCGTCCATTTGACATTTGTGGGGTAGTGTACTATGATCTGCGGTCAGACCGGTCGAACCGGTCTGACCATATGAACTCTGGCTCGCGGGTGCGCCGTGTTAAACATTGCCTCAAAACCCAGTGTTTCCGCCGATACCGTTCACCAGATCGCCGAGATGCTTCGGGCCGGCGAGTATACCGTGGGCGACCGCCTGCCGGGCGAACGCCAGTTGGCCAAGCAACTCCACGTGAGCCGGACGTCGGTGCGGGAGGCGCTGCGCAAGCTGGAAACCGTCGGCCTGTTAGAAATCCGCCAGGGTTTGGGCACCTTTGTCAAGGAGCCGAACAGCGAGGCCATCCAGTCTTCCCTGACTCCCCACATTCTTACCGATCAAGCTACCCTCAACAAGTTATTTGAAATCCGCGAAATCATCGAAGTTGAAGCCGCGGCGCGGGCGGCTGAACGGGCTACGCCTGAGCAGCGCGCCGCGATGCAGCAGTGGTTGGAAGCCGTGGAAACGGCAGTGGCCCGCCGGGACGCGGCCGGCATTGTGACGGCCGACGTTGAATTTCACCGCCAGATTGTGGCGGCCACGGCCAACGAGTTGCTGGTTTATCTGATGGACAGTATTGTCGATTGGTTGCGCGATATGCGCTGGGATAGCAGCAATATCCCGGCGCTGCTGCCCGAAATTGTGGCCGGCCACCGGGCTATTCTGGCGACCATTGAAGCAGGTGATAGCCAGGCCGCCCGGTTGGCAATGCAGCGTCACCTGGCCGATATCAGCGCCCGCGTGCAGGCCTACTGGGCCGGGCGATAATATCATAGATTGGAGAACAGAGATGGCTGTACCCATAATCGATTGTATCACCCATATCAGTCTCACGGCGGACGACGTCATCGGCTGGGGACCTCGTTTTCTGGCCGAGGATTTGATCGCCCAGATGGATGCGCCCCGGCTGGTGTTTGGGGCGCCGGCCCGGGTCGACCGGGCGGTGGTCTTTCCGGCCCTGGGCGACACCGTGCCGACCTCAACCCTGTCGTTTGACGAGCAGCACGCTTACGTGCTCGACAGTGTGCAGAAGTATCCCGACCGGTTGATCGGCGGGATTGTGATGCACGCCCGGCTCTGGAATGAGCCGGTCAGGGCCTCGGTGCGGCGGCTGGTGCAGGAGCACGGCTTCAAGATGATCTTGATTCACCCCTCGCTGCACAAGTATTGGCTGCCGATTCAAACCCCCAGCGAAGGGGAAGGGTCCAAGCAGATGCTTTATCCCATCTTTGAAATGGCCCGCGAGCTGCAAATTCCGGTTTTGATCCATACCGGCGAGCAGCCCTACGCCGTGCCGGCCACAGTCGATTTTGTGGCCGGAGAGTTCGCCGATGTCAATATCATCATTGCCCACCTGGGCACGCAGGGTGAGATGTTCACCATCGAGTCGCTACTGGTGGCGGCCCGCCATCCGAATGTGTATGTCGAGACCAGCTTTGCCATGCCGCACATGCTGATCGAGGCGGTTCACACTATCGGGCCGGAGCGGGTGCTCTTTGGCAGCAACACCCCCCCGCTGGAGCAGACCCAGCAGTTGTTGAACGTGGAAGAGGCATTGACTTTGGAACCGCCGATCGGCATGAGCCTGTCGGTAGAGGCAACTCGCCAGGTGATGGGTGGGAATCTGGCCCGGTTATTGGGACTTTGACAGGCAAGCGAAAGAAAGGAATTAATGCTATGGCTTACGTAGTAATAGATCCGCACTGTCACATTATTCCACACCGGGAACCGGTGTGGGGGTGGGGGCCTCGCTTTACGGTGGAACAGTTGCTCGAGATGATGGACCGGGATTACGAGGTGATGGGCGAGGTGAAGCATATCAGCAAGGCGGTGGTGATGACCGGCCTGGGCCTGACTTCGGTGGACCATCGCTCGATTGCCGAGTCGCACCAATACGTGTTGGCGAGTATCAAGAAATATCCGCAGCGACTCTTCTTCAACCCGGTTATCAATCCGCGCTATTCGGTCAGGGACCAGCTCGACCAGATTCGAGTCTGGAAGGATGAGTACAATGTGCGCATGTTGAAGCTGCATCCGAGTATGCACAATTACTATTTGCCCACCTACCGGCCGTTCCCCGGCGATGAAAGCAAGAAGCGAGTCTACCCGGTGTTTGAATTGGCCCGCGAGTTGGGCGCGCCGGTGATGATCCATATGGGCGAGTCGCCGTATTCGGTGCCGGCCCAAATTGCGCCGGTGGCCGAGGCGTTTGCCGACGTGCCGATCATCTGCGCTCACTCCGGGGCCAATAATATCCCCAGCAATGCGCTGGATGCCATTTTGCTGGCCCGCACCCACGACAATGTCTATCTGGGGACAAGCTGGGTGCAGATGCCGGAGTTGATTGAGATGTACTACGCCATCGGACCGGGCAAGATCGTCTACGAGAGCGACTGTTCACCGCAGGCTATGGGCCAGACGCTGCGGATGGTGACAAATCTCCATTTGCCGCCGCCGCTGGGCGTTGGGGCCAGTAAAGATGAGGTCTACCAGATGATCGGCGGCAACGCGGCCCGGCTGTGTAACATTCCACTGGATTGAGGCGCCGGTTGCATTGGCCAATTATTGACCGAATGGGTGACTTGGCTATAAAATTTGGCAACTTGACTGGACTCTGTGAAGGAGGTGTCTATCGAACAATCGCGAAATATTTTACATTTCAGGACTTACGCAACTATGTCATTTTGAGCGACGCGCTAGCGGGAGCGAAAAATCCCTTTAAAATTCGTTTGCCCCCGAATATTCGAGGGATTCTTCACTCCGCTACGCTTCGTTCAGAATGACATGCGCAAGTCCTAATTTGTTGATTGGCGGAAAAATCAGTTTCGTAAATGATTCAGGAGGAGACTTAACTATGAAAATGCACCGTTTGTTTGGTTTAATGTCGCTCATGATTGTATTGGCGTTGGTCGCTGCTTGCGCCGGCGCGCCGCCAGCGGCTGAGCAGCCGGCCACTGAGCAGCCGGCCGCGGAACAACCCGTTGAAAAACCAGCTGATGATACTTTCAAGATGGGGTTATTGGTGCCGGGGAGTGCGAATGACCAGGGCTGGAATCAGATTGCGTATGATGCGCTGCTGCGGATCGAGAAAGAGTTGGGGGCGGAGATCAGCTATGTCGAGTTGGAGCAGAATCCGGCGGCGTTTGAGAAGGCGTTTCGGGATTATGCCAGCCAGGGGTACGACATGGTGTTGGGGCACGGCTTTGAGTTCCAGGACCCGGCGTTGATTGTGGCGAAGGAATATCCAGAGACGTACTTTTTCATTTCGAGCAGCCGGATTTTTGAAGACAACGTGATCGGGTTGAACACAGATTCGAGCCAGCCGTTCTACCTGATGGGGGTGATAGCGGCGAAGATGGGCCAGGGCGCCGGGGTAGTCGGGGGGATGGAGATCCCGCCGATCTCGGAAGCGATCACAGGGTTCATCAACGGGGCGAAGAGTGTGGACCCGAACTTTCCGGTGAGCAGCACGTACATTGGGAACTTCACGGATGCGGCGGCGGCGAAGGAAGCGGCGCTGAGCATGCTGGCGGAAGGGGCGGATGTGATCGTACCGGATGCGGACGTAGCCGGGCTGGGGGTATACCAGGCGGTGGCGGAAGCGGGGCCGGATGTGTTGACGTTTGGTGCATTTGGGGATTTCACGGACAAAGCGCCGGCGAACGTGGTGGGGAACTACTTTGCCAACTACGGGCAAGGGATTGTGAACATTGCCAAAGCAGTGAAAGAGGGGACGTTCGAACCGACCGGGAATGTTGAGTTTGGGTTGGCGAATGAAGACGTAATGTGGATCGAGTACAATGACAATGCGGCCAACCCGGTGCCGGAAGATGTCCGCCAGGCTGTGGCCGAGGCGCAACAGAAGATTGTCAACGGCGAGATTGACACCCTCGCTCCGGTTGAATAATTGCTGCCCTGATAAACGGAAGCCTGTTTGCCGGTTGAGTGATGCGCCGCCGCATTCTTGCTCTGGCGGCGCATCACTGTCAGTGTCAGTAAGTTGAACATGTTTTTGGGAGAACCCCGGATATGGCCGAGACTCAAGTGCCGACCGTCAGTTTGCCGCCTGACCAAACTTCCCCGGTTGCCGGCCGCGATGTCCCCAAAGTTAGACGCCGGCGACGGTTCTGGAACACGTTAAGAGGTATCCTCTTACCCCTGGCCGCTATTGCGTTGGCTCTCCTGGTTAGCGGTCTTATCCTACTGCTGGCCGGTTACAATCCGGTGTTGGCCTTCAAGGTGATGTGGCAGGGCGCTTTTGGCGACCTGCGCTCGATTTCAGAAGTTCTGCTCAAGGCCACCCCCTTAATTCTGATCGGGGCCGGGCTGTCTGTGGCCTTTCGCTGTAGTATCTGGAACATCGGGGCCGAAGGACAGTTTTATCTGGGCGCGGTCTTCAGCGCCTTTGTCGGCATATTTCTGGCCGATTGGCCGGCGGTGATTTTGATTCCCCTGGTCTTACTTATGGGCACTTTGGGCGGGGCGTTGTGGGCGATGCTGGCAGCCTATCTCAAGGTGCGCTTTGGGGCCAGTGAAATTGTGACCACGATTATGCTGAACTACATCGCCATTATCGGCACCGGCTATCTGGTCACCGGGCCGCTGATCGAGGAAGTGGGCAAATTTCCCCAAACCGCCCGCATTGCCGAGGCGGCCTGGCTGCCCCGTTTTTTGCCGCCGACTCGCTTGCACATCGGTTTTATTATCGCCGTTGTCCTGGCCGTGTTGATTTATTTATTGATCTTTAAAACCAGCACCGGTTATGCCATTAGAGCCGTCGGCATTAACCCCGAGGCGGCCCGCTATGCCGGGATGAGCGTGGAAGGCAATCTAATGCTGGCTATGGCCATTAGCGGCGGCGCGGCCGGCCTGGCCGGCGCCATCGAGGTAGCCGGGTTGACCTACCGGCTTTACCAGCAGATTTCACCCGGCTACGGCTTTGAAGGGATTGCGGTGGCCTTGTTAGCCAACAACAATCCTATCGGCGTTATTTTTTCAGGGATTCTGTTTGGGGCGCTCCGTTCCGGCTCCGAAGTGATGCAGATGAATGCCAAAGTGCCGTCGGTGCTGGTGTTTGCGATTCAGGGTCTGGTCATTCTGTCGGTAGTCGCCTTTGGGGCCTACCGCATGTATTCCAGCCGGGGAGAATAGGCTTATGGACATCCTGTTTTTGGTTGCGGTCATCCAGGCGGTCCTGGCGTCCAGTTGGCGGCTGGCCACGCCCATGATTTACGCCGCTATCGGCGAGGTGTTCACTGAACGGTCCGGCGTGCTCAACATCGGCCTGGAAGGGATTATGCTGATGGGCGCCTTTGCCGGCTTTGCCGGGACTTTCTACACTGGCAGTCTGATCTTGGGACTGCTCATCGCTCTGGGCAGCGGTCTGCTCAGCGGGCTGCTCTTTGCCCTGTTCACGGTCACCATCAAAGCCAACCAGATTGTGGTCGGCGCGGCGATGAATCTGATCGGTCTGGGCTTGACCGGCTTCCTTTACCGGGCCTTGTTTGCTGGCAAGGCGCAGGGCATTCAAACGTTCAGCCCGTTGGAAATCCCCTCCCTTAGCGACATCCCGCTCGTCGGCGAAGTTCTGTTCCGCCACAATATTTTGGTCTATGGGACGGTGGTCTTGACGTTAGTGGCTTCTTTTGTGCTGTACCGGACTGCCT
>CAYZHI010000083.1:0-10956 GCA_964477335.1 uncultured Caldilineaceae bacterium
CTTTGTAGAAGAGCGGCGTTATCAGGATGGGGGTCAGGAGGGTGAAAACAAAAGCCAGCGCCAGCAAAGCCGCGCCCGCCGGTACCGGCCAGCGGCGGGGAAATAGCCGCATCAGGGCGTAAAAGCCGGTCCAGACCAGCCCGCCGGTGATCAAGCCAATGACCAAACTCTTGACCCAATCACTCAACCAGCCAACGCCGGTTTGGGCGGACAGGCCAAATTGGTGCATCAAGATGAAGCTCGCATAAAAATTGAACGGCAGGTAGAGTAAGGCCAGGCTGGTCTCAAAAATCAAGAAGAAAAGCAGGATGACCAGCACGTCTCGCCGGGTCAGGCGCCGTTCAAGCCATTGCCGCAGGCCAATGGCTCCGCCGCTGAACTGAAAGGCCAGCAGTAGTAAGGGATAGATTAGCAGCCGCTGCAACCGCATCGGCAACAGCAGGCTGTGCAGGGCCTCGGCTTTGGGGCTGCTGATTAGGCTGCCGTCGGGCAGGCGAGTAATCTCGGCCGCCAATCCCGGCGCAGCCTGGCCAACGCCGCTGAACCAGTAGAGCAGCGGGCTGATCAGGATAATCGCTACGAGGCTGAGGCTTAACCAGTTAAAAAATCGTTGAAATTTCATTAAGCAGTTGCGAAAAATTTGTTATGTCTCTTTGACCCTCGTCGTAGCCATATCTGCCGCCCCGGTCGACTCCATCTCCCGCAAAGCGCGAGCCACCTCCTCGATGGCCAGGCGCTGTTTGCGGTAGAGATCGGCCTCGCTCATCGCCAGCCGTTGGGCAATATCCCGCACCCGCAGCCCCTGCACAAACTTCAAATCCAGGATGTTGTAGATGAGCCATTCGGCGGTGGTCATATGGCGCTCGCCTTGGGGCCGCTGTTTTTCAATAGCCTCAGCCAGAACCGAGCGTAAAGCCCGGACTGCATTGCCGTCATGTTCGGCCAGGGCTTGCTGCACCACGTCGAGTTTCAACAGCGGGCTAGTGGTCAGCTTGGGTCCACCCCAATAGTGGTTTAAGGCGTCTCGCACCATCTGAGGGAAATCATCCTCGTGAATCGGGCTGGCTGTAAGGCTGGTCAGACTGGGTGAGCCGGTGTAGCGCACCGCGCTCCGCAGCCGCTGGACTCGCTCGATTTCCGGAATGATATTCTTGAGCGCGCCAAAGACCTCCTGCTGCAAACGCCGATCTTCCAGCGCTAATTCGGCCTGCCCAATCAGGAGCGCCGCCGCGTCCTCCTCCACGGGGGTCAAGTCAAAGTGGTGATTGCGAGCTTCCACCCCCAACAGCCCCAGGGAACGATCACGGGCCTTGTTTTGCAGGATGACAAACCAGAAGTCATTCTGAATAATGAAGTGGTAGCCCTGACCGCCATTCTTTTCGGCAGTCAATTTGGCCACATCGATGTCACCTAAAGCCTGTTCGATAATCTCCACCGAACCAACCCGAGTTTCCAGACGCGGTCCCTGCCGCGCCGCCAGATTATAAATGAAACCGGTGCGCACCCGTAGAATTTCGCATAGGGCGGTTAATACATTTTCCAGGGCTTGCTGCAAGTCGGTGGTGGTTAGCAGCCGGCGATCCAGCTCACTGATCCAGGCAATTTCCTGCCGGTCCTTGGGAAAAATCAGCCGGTCGATGGCCGGTTTGGCAAAATTGATGACAACCTGGCTCAGCACGATGACGGATACAATCGAGGTTGTCAGCACCATATCGCGCGGCAGCCCCAGGATCCGCTCTTGTTCGGGCAGGGCTTGGATGATGAAGATAACCAGCGTGGCGACGAGCGGGCCGCGCAACAAAAAATGAGCCAGATTATGTTTAACCACCCGATCGGGCGGTACGGCCCCAAAGAAGGCCACGCTGTAGGCCATCACCACAATCATCATAGCGATGCCGATATTGACCAGCAATAAAATCATAAAGACGGTCAGGCTGGGCAAGTGGGGGGCATTGGCCATCAGCATGTAGGGGTAAACTCCCAGGGCCGGCGCGGCAAAGGAGATGGTCAGATAGGTCATGCGCCGGCGGGCGCCGGAGGTCAGGCAGCGGGCGCGAGCGGTGTAGATTTTGTAGGCGCCCCAAACCAGGGTGGTATAAAAATAGATGGTGAAAACCCAGAAGAAAGGTCCGGCGCTGAACTGGGTTACCCCCGGCGCAAAGAACGGGTCTCGAACCAGATAGTCGGTTTGGAGGGCCAGTAACAGCAGCAAAAAGCCAAACAAGTAGGCCAGGCCAACGGCAAAGCGCCGTCGCGAGGAGGGGGCGTTGGTGGTGCGCAACAAGGCGTCGGCAAAATGCAGGTAGGCTGCCGGCAAAAAGGCAATGCCAATCCACTGAAATTTGAGCCAGGGAATAGCCGCCGCCAGACTATTGACCTTCAGTAGAGCTACGTCGCCGGCGTAAGCAAAGCTAACACAGGCCAGAATTACCGCAAACCCCCGGCCGACTGAACTCCGGACATTGTGGATGAACATGTAGACGAACAGAGAAAAGGCCAGAATGGTGATTGCCGATGAGAGGACTTCGTTTAAGCCGATAAAAGCATAGATCAGTGTGTTCATAAATCATTGTTTTCAAGCAGCCCGTCAGGAATCTGTCCTGGCTTGAAGCTGAAGAACAGGTGGTGGTAAATTCTCACCCCCTGTTTGGACTACAGGTAACGGGAGAAAAAGAGGGCAATATCGCCGTTTGGATAGTACCGTTCATTATAGCCGCAGAACTGAAAACCGTGTTTTTGGGCAAAGGAAATGGCCGGATAGTTCTTGGTTTGGGCTTCCAGGGTGACTTGCCGGATATCCCGTTCCACAGCCCACTGGATGGCCGCTTTGAGCAACTTGCTGCCCAGCCCCTGGCGGCGATAGCGCTGTTCGATCACCAGATTGGATATCCATAGCAAACTCTGCCAGGGTCGGGATTGGGCGTCGAGAAAGCCGGCCAGGTCAGCCTCGCCCGGACGAATAACCAGGAAGCAGTCGTCTTGTTGCCAATGCTGTAGCAACTCATCCGGCGAGCGGGGATATTCCACCCGCATCGAGCGGGGCAGCCGAACCGTGTCGAAACGGACCTCCAGGGTACGGCCGTTTTCGCGAGCTTGCATTTGCCAGACATAGTCGGTGGTAAACGATTTGTTTAACTGGTAGCAAATATTGATATCGGCCAGCTCGGCCGGATAGATTTGCATGGGACTGTGTCGGCTTGGCGGAGCAAGGTTAGCTCTCGCAGCAAGGCCGGGCTCCAGTGGAAAAGATTATTATTATCGATTCGATTCTAGCATTGGGGGGGGGAATTGGCAAGCGCCTTTTGGCTTAAGCCAATCGATAGGGAAATTTCCCTCGGTGGAGAAATGACCTGAGGGATGCAGCCAAGAACAGGAGCGTCCAGGCGGACACTCCTGTTCCTTTAAATATCTACAATTAAGCCGGAAATCTACAATTAAAGCGTCGCCGCCATTTGGGGGCGAAACTTATAACCGTAAATGATTAGCCCTTCGTCGCCCTGAGTGCGGATTTTGCGCGTAACCATCTCAACCGGCATCCCGATCTCGACCTCACCTACATTCACGTCGGTCAGTTGGGCGGTGACCAGGGGACCTTCTTCCAACTTCACCAAAGCCACGGTGTAAGGGGCCTGATCCTCATAGCCTTCCGGGGCATTATGCACGGTAGTGTGAGAGAAAACCTCGCCCCGCCCGCTGAATTGGAAGTGGCTTTGGGCTTCCTGATCGGCGCAGTAGGGACAAACGTCACGCGGCGGGAAGATTTTACCGTTACACTTGGGGCAGACTTCGCCAATCAGTTGATATCGCTGAGCTTTTAAACGCCAATGTCGAGCAATTTCAGTACTCATAATTTTCGTCTCCTATTATGTTTACTCTATCGTTTAGTCATTACCTCGCGCCCCAACTCGATGAGGGCCGAGTTTGATAAGTTAGCTGTTTTACTGTTCTATTCTTTCAAAAATGTGGGTAATAATAGTTGCCCCACTGCCGCCGATATTCTGGGTCATCCCCAGGCGGGCATTCTTAACCTGGTTCTCACCGGCCTCGCCCCGCAATTGCTGGATCGCCTCGACAATCTGGTAGAGGCCGGTCGCCCCGACGGGGTGGCCCCGCGCTTTCAAGCCGCCCCGGGTGGTGACGGGAATTTTGCCGTCCAGCCCAATTTCACCATCCTGAGCCAGCCAGGTGCCTTTACCCCGCTCGGCAAAGCCACTGGCTTCCAGGCTCAGGGCCGACATAATGGTGAAGGCATCGTGCAGCTCAAAGAAGTCGATGTCCTGGGGGCCGACGCCTGCCTGCCGGTAAGCTTTTCGGGAGGAGTCCTCGGCGGCCTGCAGCCAGAGCGGGTCACGCCGGTCGTGGAGGCTCAGCGTGTCGGTGGCCACAGCGCTGCCTTTGACGCGCACGGCATTGCCGGTAAATTCTCGGGCCTGTTCGGTCGGGCAGAGAATCACCGCCGCGGCCCCATCGGCCATTGGGCTGGCATCCAGCAGGGTGATGGGGTCGGCCACCACGCCGGCGCGCATAAAGGCTTCTTTGCTGATCGGCTTGCGGAACATCGCATTAGGGTTGCCGGCGCCGTTGGCGTGGGCATTCACCGGAAAACCGGCAAAGGCTTCACGGGTTAGTTTGTATTCATACATGTAGCGCTGCATCAGCAGCGCGTTCAGGGCCACAAAGCTGATCCCGTGGATCACCTCGTAATCGGCGTCGGCCGCGCCGGCCAGACCGGTGGTAACCTTGCTGCCGATATCGTCGGTCATTTTTTCCACCCCCACGGCGATGACAATATCTTGCAGCCCGCTGGCCACGCCGATGTAAGCCTGGCGGAAGGCAGCCGCGGCGCTGGCGCAGGCCGCCTCGACCTTTACCGCTTCGATACCGCGCAGGCCGGCAAAGTCGGCCACTAGAACACCCAGGTGCGCCTGGCCCGAAATTTCGCCCGACAGCATGTTGCCGACATACAGGGCGTCGGCCCGCTCGATGTTGGCGTCGCGCATCGCCGCAGCCACGGCTTCGTAGGCCAGGTGGCGCAGGCTCTTGTCCCAGTGCTCGCCAACCGGGGTTTGTCCAATTCCGATAATCGATACGTCTCTCAAAGTTTACTCCTGTAACAATTAGAAATGGCAAATGGCAAATTAGAAGTCACAACTTCCTCTAATCTCTAATTTTTCATTTCTCTATTGCATCAGCAATTTCTTGCGATAGCGGGCATAGGTGGCGTAATTAACCTCCACCCGGCGGTCGATGTAATTTTGGGTGGTTAAGGCCAGGTGTTGCTTCTGGCCGATGCTGTCTGTCACTTTGATGGCAAAGGCATCGCTGCCGGCGCCGGAGCCAAAGGAGACACACAAAATTTTGTCGCCCGCTTTGGCGATGTCCAGAATAGCCGTCAGCCCCAGCAAACTGGCCCCGGCATAGGTGTTGCCGATTACCGGGGCTAACAAGCCGGTAACCCACTGCTCTTTGGCAAAGCCAAGCATCGTCGCAGCTCGTTCCGGGAATTTTTTGTTGGGCTGGTGCAGGACCACGTAATCAAAATCTTTGGCTGTGCGCCCAAGCTCGCTCATCAACTGTTTGCCGGCCGAGGTGATATGATGAAAATAAGCCGGTTCGCCGGTAAAACGCTGGCCGTGGCTGGGATAATGGGCGTAGGGCCGCCGCCAAAAATCGGGCGTGTCGGTCACATAGGAGTAACTGGCCTCAAAGATAGCCAGACTTTCCTCAGCCGGGCCGATGATGAAGGCTGCGCCGCCGGCCGCGGCGGTGTATTCCAAAGCGTCGCCGGGCCGTCCCTGGGCCGTATCGGCGCCAATGCCCAGCACGTAGCGGGCCATCCCACTGGCCACAAAGCCGATGCCGGCCTGGATGGTTTCGGTGCCGGCCTTGCAGGCAAACTGCCAGTCGGCTGCCTCGGTGTGGGGCACAGCGCCAATGGCCTCAGCGATGATAGTGCTGGTTGGCTTGACCGCGTAGGGATGGCTCTCGCTACCCACCCAGACCGCTCCAATCTCTTGCGGATTGATTTGAGCCCGGGCCAGGGCATTACGGGCAGCTTCCAGGCCGATGGTCAGGGTGTCCTCATCCAGACCGGGGACAGCTTTTTCCTTAATCGGGGCGCCGTCCTCAGCGCCGCCCCAAACCTGAGCCACTTCGGTGGCGGGCAGACGATATCGGGGGATGTAACTACCATAACCGACGATTCCGGTTTCTTTGGTCGGTTTCATTATGGGCATACTTTACTCCAAATAAGTGAAGGCTCGATAAAACCAATAAATGTACGCATTTTGTCCATATTTTGTCTAATTATACCACCGTATCGTGGTTTTGTCAATAGGTTGCACAAAAGCCTGGCTTGCAAGATTCATGAAGTGCTGCGAAGCCCCAGTAACTCTTTAGCCCTGTCTTCACGAATAAGACCTTCGGCGACCAGTTGGTCAGCTATTTCTTGAACCTGCGCCCCTTGAGCGCCGGCGGCCAGGGCCACCTGGCGGGCATGCAGACGCATATGCCCCCGCTGGATACCTTCGGTGGCCAGGGCTCGAATGGCGGCCAGATTCTGGGCCAGTCCCGCGGCGACCATAATCTCAGCCAGAGTCCGGGCGTTGGGCTGCCCCAAGATTTTGAGAGCCACTCGCGCCATAGGGTGGGCCCGGGTGGCCCCGCCAACTGTCCCCACGGCCATAGGTATTTCCAGTACGCCTTTCAGATGGGTCGGTTCAGTTGACCCGTCTGCCACCACCAGCGACCAACTGGTCAGGCTGGTGTAGCGACCGTGGCGGGCCGCGTAGGCGTGCGCGCCGGCTTCGATGGCCCGCCAGTCGTTGCCGGTAGCCAGCGCCACTGCGTCGATGCCGTTCATGATGCCTTTGTTGTGGGTGGCCGCCCGGTAGGGGTCGGCTGCGGCAAAAGCCCAGGCCTCAAAGATCGATCTGGCCACTTCGCCGCCGGAAAATTCGCTTCTGGTCAGGGCTTCAATCGGGATACTGCATACGGCCCGGGCGGTGCGCCGGTCGGCCAAGTTGGACAGGATTCTCAAGTTGACTCGCCCGCCGGTGAGCTGCTCGATCAGCGGGGCAATAGTTTCGGCGGCGGTATTGACGGTGTTGGCGCCCATGGCGTCCCGGGTGTCGTAGAGCAGGTGGACAATCAACATCGGCCCGGCCGGCGTTTCAGGTAGAGGCCGGCACTCGATGCCCCTGGCCCCGCCGCTGAATTTGCGGATAATCGGGTCGTGGTCGGCCTTGAAGAGCAGGTCAGCCTCCGCCGCCATAATT
Organism: uncultured Caldilineaceae bacterium; assembly: GCA_964477335.1. GTDB lineage: Bacteria > Chloroflexota > Anaerolineae > 4572-78 > J111 > CAYNLK01. Next base: position 7,278 of record CAYZHI010000083.1, read on the forward strand.
TTGGCGGTGGCCTCTTCCAAATCGGTCAAATCCAAAACCTGGAGCTGGCCGATCATGACCGGGGCCGTACTGCTCGTCTGAAAGCCGCCGCCGGCGCGGACCAGTTTGGCCGCGTAACTGGCCCCGGCTACGATGCTAGGCTCTTCGACCACCATGGGCACGACTACTTCACGTCCATTGATCAGAAAATTGGTGGCCAGGCCAAGCGGCAGGGCGTAGCGCCCAACCACGTTTTCAATCATAACCTCGGCCTGTTCCGGAGTCAGACCCGCTTCTAAAACAGCTACCTCTGCCTCAGTTAAACCGGCATAGGCGGCCAGTTGTTGCTGCCGTTCGGCTTGACTCAATTTGTAAAGACCTGCCAGAGGAGGCGTATCGGTCACTTGGGCGTGCTCCTTGTATCGTGCAAAGCTATTGGGTTTCCAAAATCAGACAGATCTGGATTGTTCAGTTCAAGGCAACAAAAAAGTCCTCAACTATAGAGGACCTTCTCCCTTGAAACCCTAGTGATTATTCTAGCACAGCGAAACTATCAAAAACTATCAAAAGCTATCAAGTGACTTATCAAGCAAGTTTGGTCATAGTGATCGGTATTTTTAACCGGTAAAGAATGAAAAAGGCTCCCATCGCTACTCAACGGGAGCCTTTCGGTATAGACGGCAGGGGGATTAACTGTGGGCTGCTGCTTCTTTGCTGCCGGTCCGGCCGGTCAAGCGACGGAAGAAGCTGCCGATTTCACCGGCCTGCCAGGAAACCAGCACCGGCACGGCGTTGAAGATGGAGGAGTAGGTGCCGGTAATGATGCCGACCAGAATAATGGCCACAAATTGACGAATGGTACTTCCGCCAAAGAGCAGAATGGCCACCACCACAAAGATGGTGCTCAATGAGGTGTTGAGACTGCGGGTCATCGTTTCCAAAATACTGCGGTTGGCAACCAAGGCAAAAGGTTCGGTACGATAGCGCGGCAGGTTCTCGAGCAGCCGGTCAAACACAATGATCGTGTCGTGGACAGAGTAACCGATAACGGTCAGGATAGCGGTCAGGAAGAGGGCGTCTACTTCCCAGCCCAGGAGCACCCCGGCAATGGCAAAAAAGCCGGCCGAAACCAGAATGTCGTGAAATATTGCGACAACAGCCGCCACCCCATAACGGAAGGCATTGCTGACCGAGCGAAAGGCAAACGCCAAAAAGAGGAGAATTGCCAGCGCCGCCGCCGCCACGGCGTAGACGCCGGCTCGGGTTACTTCGGCCCCAATGGTCGGCCCCACCGAGTCAAAGCGGAGTTCCTGAAATTCGCCCAACTTGGCGCTCATTTGGTCCTGTACTGCGGCCTTGGCTTCATCGCTCAAGAACTTGGAACGAATCAGGATGGTTTCCTGCCCCAATTGCTCCGAGGTGGTGACGATTGTATCTCTATAATCGGTCCCATCATAGGTGAAGCTGGTGAAAATTGGGCGGACCTGGGCCGGGGAAACCGACTCGGCAAATTGCAGTTCCATCAGCGAGCCGCCCTCAAAGTCGATACTGGGTTTTAGCGGCGTGCCAACCTGGACCGTGGAGATGATCATAGCGATGATGCCGGCCGCAATCGTTATGGCTGAGAAGGCATAGTACCATTTGCGCTTGCCGACAATATCAAACCAGCCAACGGCCCATTTGGGCACAGGCCGGACTTCCGTCGAGAGGTCCATGCCCATAAGCAGCCGGTTGTTTTTGAGATTTTCGCCGCCCAGGCCAACCATAAAGCGGATGAGAATGCGGGTGACGGTGACGGCGGTAAAGATATTGGTAACCACCCCCAGGGCCAGGGTTACCGCAAAACCTTTGACTACGCTGGCCCCAAAATTTGAGCCAACCCAGAATAGAATAGCGCAGGTAATGAGGGTGCTGATGGCCGAGTCGCGAATGGACGGCCAGGCCCGGCTGAAGCCTAATTCAATCGCCAAATTAAGTTTCCGGCCGGCCCGCAGCTCTTCTTTCATGCGCTCAAAGACCAGAATATTGGCATCGACCGCCATACCCAGCGACAAGATAAAACCGGTAATCGCCGGCAAGGTCAACGTGACCGGGATGATTTGGTAGAGGGCGAAGTTGAACAGGCCGTATATGGCCATAGCCAGGGAGGCCATAAAGCCGGGTAGACGATAGTAGACCATCATAAACAGCAACACGACAATCAGGCCAATTGTTCCGGCCCGGATACTCTTTTGGACTGAGTCCTGGCCCAACGTTGGGCCAACGGAACGGCTCTCAACTACTTTGAGCGGGATGGGTAGAGCGCCGTAGCGCAACTGGATGGCCAAGGCCTGCCCCTCCTCCAAACCGGCATTGCCCAGCGAGATGGTGCCGTTGGTGTCGATTCTGGCGTTGACGGTGGGGCAGGAGATGACCTGCTTATCCAGCACAATGCAGAGAAAATTACCAATGTTCGCGCCGGTATACTCGCCAAATTTCTGACCGCCCTCGGATTTGAGACTGAAATTGATTTCAACCACCCGGCGGTCCGGATTGAGACCGGCGTTACTGACCTGGTCTAAATCCCGGCCGGTGATAATTGTCTCATAAACCTGGTCCGACGGCAGGGTTGCCGTTTCAGTGAGAGCGCCGGTCGCGCCTGCGGCGGCTCCGGTTTCAGGTCCACCCAGAGAGGTTGTAATCAGCGTGCCATCAGGGATGGGGGTGCGGCCGGCGTCCACAAATTCCAGCAGACCGGTTTCCCGCAGGGTTCTGATGGCTAATTCAGGATCAGAGATGCCCGGTAACTCGACAATCATCCGGTTGTCGCCCTGCAACTGTACCAATGGCTCGGTTACGCCCAGACCATTGACCCGGTTATCCACAATAATTCGGGCTGCTTCCATTGCGCCCGGGGTCAATTCCTGATCCTCCGGCAGATCAGCTTCCAGCACTACTTGCAGCCCACCCTGCAGGTCTAAGCCCTGGTGAATTTTGATACTGCGCTGCTGGTCGCCCTGCCAGGGCAGCAACGCGGCCCACCAGGGGACCGCTTCTCCGGCTGCTGTTTGGTCGCTGGGGGGAAAGGTGTATTCAAGCGATGTACTATTAATCCAGATCAGCAGCGCAGTTAGCAGGATAATCAAGATTAGAGAAATGATGTTGCGTCGATCCATCGGTAAGTTTTTGCCTCAATTCAATGTGATTTTGCAAAAAGTTAGTATAGCACACTTTGGGTATTGCCAAAAGAATCCCCTGACCCAATGATGCATGAGCCAGGGGAAATGGCGGCAATCAAATGCAAAAGTGCCGGTCACTACCGGCGTTCACCGTCTGGCCGGACGGCGGCGTTTGGGTTGGTTGACCGGATGGGTTTCCGGCCTGGTCATCAGATTTGGGCTACGACGGCGATAGACCATCAGGCCGGCGCCGATTAGAATTAGGATGATACTGACAATTTGCGCGGTTGGAATCCCACCCAATGTCCAGGCGTCTGGCCGCAGCGACTCGATGAGCAGCCGGCCCGTGGAGTACCAGATCAAATAGAGCGAGAGGATGTCGCCATCGTACAGTTTGCTGGCATACTTCCGGCCAACCCACATCAATACGACAAAACCAATGAGATTCCAGATTGACTCGTACAGGAAAACCGGATGAAAGATAGCGGTTTCCAATGGATAAAGGGTCAAATCATCGTAGGGTGGGATACGCTGATTGGGGT
>CAYZHI010000084.1:0-7340 GCA_964477335.1 uncultured Caldilineaceae bacterium
AATTACCGGCTAAAGCCTTGACTCCAACTGTTCAATATCATTCTGACCCCTACACTTTATCCGCAGTTTACCGCAAAAAGCCGGGGTTTGGTAGTGACAAAAGTCACTAAATGGAGATGAAGGGGGTGGGGCAGCGCTTACCTGGCTGCCAAGTCAAGCGGCAGCCACACTTGAAAGCAGGTCCGGCCCGGTTTGGAGGTAACTTTGATGTCGCCCCGGTGCCGGTGGGCGACGATGTTGTAGCTGATATCCAGTCCCAGGCCGCTCCCCTGGCCGGGAGATTTGGTCGTAAAGAAAGGATCGAATATCCGGGATTGCAGCTCCGGCGAAATACCAGGGCCGTTGTCCTCGATTTCGACGAGCACGCCCTCACGTTCCGGGCGGGTGCGAATGGTAATTTCACCGCGCCCGGCCAGGGCGTCGATGGCATTGTCGATGAGATTAGTCCAAACCTGGTTTAGTTCGGTCCCAAAGCCTTGCAAATGCGGCAAGTCAGGCGCATAGCGCCGCTTCACGGTGACGCCGGCCGTAAGTTTGTGGCGCAGGATCAGCAGCGAGTTATTCAGCCCCTCGTGGACGTCAACCATTTGCACCGGGGCCTGGTCCAGGTAGGCGTAAGACTTAAGGGCCTTGACGATTTCGGAGATACGAGCCGCGCCCTCCCCCAGTTCGAGCAGCAAGTTATAGGCGCTAAAGATGGCATTCAGCCAGCTAATTACGGCCGGAAGCTGAACCGAGGTAAACTGGTCGGCCAGGGCGGCCAGTTTGGTCAGGTCGTAATCCAGGCTCACCAACGCCGGGGCCAGCTCCCAGCTATTGGCCACGGCTTGCTGCTCCAGCCACAGCTCCAAATCACGTTCCCGGTCGCTGCGAGCCAACGCATCCAACTCCGGGGGATGGCCGGCCCGGGTCCGGGCCTGGTGGACCAGCGCCTCAAGCAACGCCTGTTGAGCCGGCGTGAAGTCCAACCGGCTCAGTTGCGCCTGCGCCGGCCAAAATTCGGTGATGATTGCCTCTAATTGTTTGCTGCTGCGTTTGACCGCGGCAGCCGGATTGTTGAGTTCGTGGGCGACCCCGGCGGTGAGCGTGCCCAATTGGGCCATCTTTTCACTCTGGTGGAGCCGGGCCTCATTGTTGCGCCAGCGCTTCAGGACCATGCGCAGCATGGCCTGGGTGGCCGCCGGGCTGGTCTCCAAAATATGGTCGAACTGTTCCTTCCGAATGGCCAGCAGCACGGCGTCGGTGGCGGCGCGGACGGTGGCCATGCGGGGCACGCCTTCCAGCAAGGCCATCTCGCCGATCATCGTGCCGGGCTTGTTGGCCCGCGTCTCCAGCAACAGTTCGCGGCCATCGGAGCTTTTGACGATTTCGAGTTCTCCCTCCTTGATGATATAAGCCCGGTCGCCGGGGCTGCCTTCGGCAAAAAGCTCCTCACCGGCCGGCAATTTAACTTCTTCCACAATCTGACCCAACCGGGCCAAATCCGCCTCCGGCAGTTCGGCCAGGAACTCCACCTGTTTCAAGAAATCGTCCATCAGACCGTCTCCAGATACTTATGAATCAGGGCAACGGCATTGGCCCCCTGCCCTACGGCGGCAGCCACCCGCCTGACCGAGCCGTGGCGCACGTCGCCGGCGGCAAAAATACCGGGGACGCTGGTCTCCAGCAAAAAGGGGTCTCGCTTCAGCTTCCACTTTTTGGGCCGGCGACCCTCCCGGATCAGATCTGGCCCGGTGAGGATGAAGCCGCGCTCATCCCGCTCCACCAGACCGGCCACCAGGTCGGTGTGCGGCGCCGCCCCCACAAAAACGAACAGCGCCGCCGCCGGATATGTTTCGGTCTGGTTGGTGTCGAGGCGCCTGATGGTGACACATTCGAGCCGGTCGTGTCCGGTCACCGCGGCTACGGTTGTTTGCAGCCAGACCTCAATATTGGCGGTTTCGTTGATTTGCTCGACCAGGTATTGGGACATACTCTTTTCCACGGCATCGCCCCGAACCAGCATCGTCACTTTGTTGGCATACCGGGCAAAGAACATCGCCGCCTGACCGGCCGAATTGGCCCCGCCCACCACAAAGACGTGCTCGCCTTTGTAATGGGCGGCTTCGGTTAAGGCGGCGCCATAATAGACCCCGGCCCCGGTCACCGCTTTGATGCCGGGCACGTCGAGTTCCCGGACCGATACGCCGGTGGCGATCAGCAGCGCCTTGCAGCTCAACTCGGTGCGGTCGCTCAAGGTGACCATGCGGTAAGGGTGGACCACCCGTATCCCGGTTACCTCCTGGGCGGTCAGAAGTTCGGCCCCCAGGCGTAAGGCCTGGGCCGTAGCCCGGCGGGCCAGGTCGGCCCCACTCAGCCCCTTGGGAAAGCCCAGATAGTTCTCGATGCGGGAACTGGTGCCGGCCTGACCGCCCAGCGCCTCCTTCTCGATCAGGGCCGTACGGATGCCCTCGGAGGCGCCATAGACGGCGGCGGCCAATCCGGCCGGACCGCCGCCAACGATGATTAAATCATAGAAGGGCTGGGAGGCCTGCGTACGCAACCCCACTTTTTCGGCCAGGGTGCGGTTGTCGGGATCAACCAGCAGCGTGCCATCCGGAAAGAAAACAACCGGCAAGCGACCCTGCCCGGCATTAGCTGCCTCAACCAACGCTCTAGCTTCCCTATTCTTCTCAACGTCTAACCACTGGTAAGGGACTTGATTGCGGGATAAAAAATCTTTGGCATTGTGACAACTGGCCGACCAGAGCGTCCCGGCCACTCGAATGCCATCATACGGCGCCGGTACGGCGGCCTCCCAGTCACTCAGCAGGTCGTCCAGGACCGGATACAGATTTTGTTCGGGCGGATCCCACGGCTTGAGCAGATAATGATCCAGGCCGATGCTATTGATGCAGACAATCGCCACCTGGGTGTCGGCATAGGCGGTGAGCAGCACCTTACGGGCTTCGGGATAGTATTTACGGCTCTCCGTTAAAAACTCGATGCCAGTCATTTGTGGCATACGTTGATCAGCCAGAAACAGGGCCACAGGCAGATTTCGTTGTTTGAATTCTTTGACTGCGGCCAACGCTTCGGCGCCCGAACCCGCTTTGACCACCTGATAGTCGTTGCCGTAATGTTTACGCAGGTCGCGGACCACGGCATTGAGCACCTGCGGCTCGTCATCAACGGTCATGATGATGGGTTTGGCCATGGCAAGTTTCTCCTTTTTTTGGCAGGTTTGTAGGTTGACCATAATTGTAACAAATATAAACTGCCTAATCAAAACAAAAATATAAACTCACGCCATGTGCAACTTTCCATAATAGAACGCAGATAACGTTGATAGATGCAGACTTTCGTTGAATTTTTTAATAAATCTGCGTTTATCTGCGGTTAATCCGTGCCCCGGAGCACCCATTTCGATCTCGGCTCTAGCGGTTACCTGGGCTTCCTCCTTATGAAAATGGGGCAGGTTGAGGAGGGCCAATCGATTCTTGATGAGGCCGTCTTTCACTACCGGCAGACCGGCAACCCCCGGGCTATCTCAGCGATGTACACGTTTTTGGGGGGAGTCTTGATCCAACAAGAGAAATATCATGAGGCCAAACCGCTGCTGCTCGAGGCCCTGGCATTTCAAGAAAAAATCGATGACTGGATTTATATGAAAATGGCTCTGGCCTGGTTAGGCGAGGTTTACGAGGAACTGGGTGATTATCCTCAGGCTACGACATATTATGAAAAAAGCCTGACGGTCTCGCAGGGCAATGGTGACCGGTTAGGCATAGCCGTCGCCTCGGGACATCTGGGGCGGGTGAGTCTGGCTTTGAATAAACCCCAGCAGGCCGAGCGATACCTGGCTGATGCCCTGAGTCTGGCCAGGCAAATCCAATTTATGCCGGTGATTATCGATGGCTTGATCAGTGTAGCCACACTACTGGCCCACAAGGGGGATAAGCAACGAGCCTTAGAAATCTTAATTCCAACCCTCAACCATCCTGCCGGCGAGCCTCGGATGCGCGCCAGAGCAGAGTATTGTTTGGCAGGATTGACCGATACACCTGTAGCTGAGATTTTGGCTCAAAGTGAAACTATGGAGACACTTGAAGCGGTGGTCGCCGGGCTGTTTGCGGCAGACTCATTTTGAGCGTAGTATCCTCTAAAAGCGACTGCACCCATCGTTCCAACTCTCACAACGCCAGCAGTTGTTGCGAATGCTGCTGAATGACTGCGACAAACTGTGCGTCCGTCAGGTTGCTCGGCTATCGAACCGAGTAATCATCGCCGTATGAGTGCCAATACTAAACGGTTCGCCGCGGCCGGTATTGGATGGCCTCGGCAATGTGGGGTGTTTGAATATCGGCCGAGCCGGCCAAATCGGCAATGGTGCGGGCCAGCTTGAGGATGCGATGGTAAGCGCGGGCGCTGAGCTGAAGTTGCTGCATCGCCGCTTTGATCAGGTTGGTGCCGGTGGCATCTAACTGGCAGAACTGGCGGATTTCAGCCGGGCCCATATCGGAGTTGGTTTGCAAGGATATTTCCTTGAACCGCTCTCGTTGAATGGCCCGGGCCGCCTCGACCCGCTCGCGCACTTTGGCGCTCGGTTCGCCGGTGCGCTGGCTGCTCAGCTTCTCAAAGGGCACCCGCGGCACTTCCACATGGATGTCGATCCGGTCCATCAGCGGGCCGGATATTTTTTTCTGATACCCCTTGACCATCGACGGGGAGCAGGTGCACTCTTTGACCGGATCGCCGTGATAGCCGCAGGGGCAGGGGTTCATACTGGCGATAAGGGTGAAGTTGGCCGGATAGGTCAGCGAGCCGGCTGAGCGGCTGATGGATACTACTTTATCCTCAAGCGGCTGGCGCAACATCTCCAGCATGCGTGCGCCAAATTCGGGCAACTCATCCAAAAAGAGGACGCCGCGATGGGCCAGGCTGATCTCGCCAGGCTTGGGCCAGCGCCCGCCGCCGATGAGGCCAGCATAGCTGACGGTGTGGTGGGGCGACCGGAACGGCCGGTGGTGGATCAACGGTTCGTCGGGCGGCAGTTGGTCGGCCACCGAGTAGATACGGGTCACATCGAGGGCCTCATCGACGGTCATCCGGGGCAGGATACCGGGCATCGAGCGGGCAATCAGAGTTTTGCCCGCGCCCGGCGGGCCGACCATCAGCAGATTATGTGCGCCCGCGGCAGCTACTTCCACCGCCCGTTTCACATGCTCCTGACCTTTTATTTCGGCCAGGTCGCAGGCATACGGAGGTGGGTCGCCGTTGAGCGAGAAGTTAGCTTGATAGGGCGTCAAACGCTGGTGGCCGGAGAGATGGTCAACCAATTGCAGCAGCGACTCGATTGGATAGATGGTCAAGCCTTCAATCAGCGCTGCTTCAGCCGCATCTTCAGCCGGCACAAAGAGCGTGGTGAAACCTTCCTGGCGGGCCAGGCTGGCCAGCGGCAACACCCCGCTCACGTGGCGCACCCCGCCATCCAGCGACAGTTCACCCATCACAATGGCCTGGCTGACCTCGCCGTAGATTTGCTCTGCAGCCAACAGAATGCCAATGGCAATGGGCAAATCATACGCCGGGCCGGCTTTACGGATGTCGGCCGGGGCCAGATTGACGGTCAATCGCTCGGCCGGAAAGGGCAGGCCGGTGTTTTTGATGGCGGCCCGGACTCGCTCGCGGCTTTCCTGCACCGCGGCATCGGGCAGGCCGACAATAGTCATCGAAGGCAGGCCCCGCGAGATATCGACCTCCACTTCAATCGGCACGGCCTCAAGACCCACAATGGCGCAACTGGTTACTTTGGCAAGCATAGACTCAACCTGGCAAATGATAGTGAAGTTTGGTGTTGGGTAAAGCCGAAAGATAACCGCCGGCATTTTCCCACATTGCTGGGAGAATTGTACCAGATATCTCACTAAGCCCGTACCCCAAAATTTAGTTATTTTTTGGCTGGAATTTGACTACTTGGCCGGAGGAAACTATCGTTTGGTCAAGAATAAGAGCGCCGGCTCTTCAATCAATTCACAGATGAAATCCAAAAAACGGGCCGCCGGCGCGCCATCGACCAGGCGATGGTCAAAAACCAAGCTGAGAGTCATCATCTTGCGGACAACCACGGCATCGCCCCGGGCAACCGGCCTGGGGGCGATGCGACCAACGCCCAAAATAGCCGCCTCGGGCAAATTGATGACCGGGGTAAAGGCGTCGACCCGGTACATGCCGAGATTGGTAATCGTGAAGGTCCCGCCGCTCAACTCTTCCGGCGTATTCTTGCCGGTCCGGGCACGCTCCACCAACTCCCGGAACTCAGCCCCAAACTGGCGCAGCCCTTTCTGATCGGCATCGCGAATAACCGTCACCAGCAGGCCGCGCTCGGTATCAACGGCCAGCCCCAGGTTGACCGCTTTGAGCTGCTCGATAACCTGCCCCTCCTCGGATAGGCGGGCATTCATATAGGGGAATTCCCGCAGCGCGCTGGCGACAATGAGGGCCAGCAGGTCGTTATAACCGGGGGCAAAACCCCACGCTTCGGTATATTTGGCCTTGAGCTGCTCCCGCAGGGCTACCAACTCGGTAGCATCGACCTCGGTTACCAGCGTTACCCTGGCCGTGGTGTGGACGCTTTCGGCCATGCGCCGGACAATAACGCCGCGAATGCCCTTGACCGGCACGGTCTGGAGCACCTCTCCGGCGGCAGGGGGAGTTGTCGCCGCCGAAACGATCTGCGGTTCCGGCGCCGGTTCAGCCAAGACGGCCGCAGCGGACTCAGCCGCCTCAGTTCCCGCCGCGGCCTGGCGGACATCGGCTTTAGTGATCTTGCCACGTTCACCGCTGCCGGCAACTTCGGCCAATTCTACACCCAACTCGGCGGCCATTTTGCGGGCCACCGGGGTAACTTTCAACGCGCCATCAACTGGGGGAGGTTCGACCGCGGTTTCAGCGCGGCCCGGGGCAAACGCTTCATCTTTCTGGCCGATAGTAGCCACTACCGCGCCCACCGAGACCACCGCCCCAGCTTTGAACGATCCAAGGCGCAGATAACCGTCGGCATTGGCCGGCACCGGGATGGTGGCTTTATCGGTTTCCAATTCCAGGATATCGTCGCCAGTCCGCACCTGCGCCCCATCCTCCACCAGCCAACGAACGATCGTGGCTTCTTGGATACCTTCACCCAAATTAGGAATTACAAAATCTTTGGCCATGCTGTTCCTCAATCGTTGTGGATGTATCAAAGTATACTGATTGGCCGAAAAAGTTACAAACCCAGGGTCGGCTGGGGCAGACGATTCCGGTTGTTCAGTTCTGCGGAACTTCGTCGGGGACGGGGGTCCAGGTGGGAAGGGGGGTGG
>CAYZHI010000084.1:7350-10907 GCA_964477335.1 uncultured Caldilineaceae bacterium
GTTGGGGCTGGGACAAATCCGCAAGCCGGCCCAGGCCGGACTGTAGGGTGAACTATCGATCTCGAGCGCTCTCAGTAGCCAGGGAACCGCCTGATCGCAACGGGGCGGGTCGAGATAGGCGTAGGCCAGGCCCAGCTCATAATAGTATTCGATGGGCGCCGGCAATTTTTCTTCAAATTGAATATTAACCCGGGCCTGTTGATTGGCGTCGGGCTGAAAATAGCCCACGCTGTCGGTCCGGTTGGGCCAGAAGGTGACCCTGATTTCATAGGGGGCCGTGGGCGGCTGGGGTAGATTCCTGACATCCAGGCCCAGAGTGTCGCCCACCGGATCAAGCGTAGCCGTACCGGTGGCCTGGCTAAAAGCCCGGGTAAAGGTGAGCGCCTGAGTGGACTCGATCAAGACTGTCTCACTCTCAATCGACTGTTTGATCAATTCGCCGCAAGATTGTTCGATATCAAAATTCGTTTCGGTCAGATGATTGACCGGGTTGAGTACGGCCACGTAGCCAGGGTTACCGGCTCCGCCAAAACGGCCACGCAGCACCGGCACAGTTTTGGCGCCGGTCAAGGTTTCGAACTCGGTGTAGATATCCACCTGCCGGGCGCGCCGCAAAAACTCACTCTCGCCCACTTCAATGGCTTTTTGCAAAAATTCGATGGCCTGCTCAAAATTTTGGCGGGTGTAATAGAGCGTGCCCAGGTGGCCCCAGGCGCTCTCCCGGCGATACGGATTGACATAGGTCGGGTCGATGCCCAGGCTCTGTTCGAGGGCGTCGATGGCCCGCACATCCTCGCCGTTGAAGTAGTAGACCCAGCCAAGCAGGTCGTAAGGCTCCGGATCGAACGGGCTGAGCTTGATGGCCCGCTTGTAGCGTTCGGCGGCAGTTTCGTAATCGCCCAAACCGTTATGATAGATTCGCCCGGCGGTGACATAGAGCGGCGCCAAATTCGGGGCCAACTTGATGGCATTTTCGTAGAATTCGATAGCCTGACCATAACGGCCCTGCACTTCGAGGGCGTAACCCATATTGTAATGAGCGTCCAGACTCTGGAAGTTGGTCTCGAGCGCAGTCTGGGCATTGGCCTGGGCCAGGCGCCAGTTGCCCAGGTCCGCGTAGACCTCGGCCAGAAAGGCGTAGCCCTCGGCATAAGTGGAATCGAGTTCAATGGCGCAGGCGCAGGCGTCGAGGGCGGCGGCATATTGGGCTTCCCAATCCAAAGCCCGGCAATAGTGGGCCAGATTTTCGGCGCTGGTGGGATTCAGGCGGACAGCCTGAGCAGCTCGATCCACCGCCCGGACAGTATCGCGGGTATATATCAGGAGACGAGCTTGCCGGATGTAGGGCACATCCAGAGTCGGATCGATTCTGATAGCCTGTTCGTAGGCTTCAATAGCCTGGGCCAGCTTGCCCTCGGCAAAATATTGGTCGCCGTCGGCAATGTAGAGAGGGGCCGGCCGGGTTGGCGTGGGGGTGGGGGCAAACCGTTCGGCCAGGGTGGGCGGCTGGAAGTCGATGTAACCAATATAAATGGCCGACAAACCGGCCAGCACGACCAGCATCACCACCAGCAGCAGCGACAGCAAGATAGTAGCCGTCAGGCTCCGTTTTTTCTCTCTGGGACGATAGTACATGGATCAATTATCAATTATCAATGATCAATGATCAATTGGCTCATTGAACATTGGCTCATTGAACATTGGCTCATTGAACATTGGCTCATTGAACATTGGCTCAATGGCCCGCCCCGGCTTGCGCCAGAATCTCGCGGGCGCTTTGGCGAGTGCTGGCGCTGGGCGCCCCAAGCATATAAGCCAGTTCCTCCACCCGGTCATCGCCGCTCAAAATCCGCACGCCGGTTAGCGTGCGATTAGCCACAACCTGCTTGGCCACGTGATAATGGGCATCGCCGAAACCGGCAATTTGGGGCAGGTGGGTTACACACAGCACCTGGTGGCTGCCTTTATGCGCCAGCTCCCACAACTTACGGCCCACCACCCCGCCAACCCGCCCACCGATGCCCTGATCGATCTCATCAAAAATCAGGGTGGGGGTTTCGTCAGCCGAGGCCAGCACGGTTTTGAGGGCCAGCATGATCCGGCTGGTTTCCCCGCCGGAGGCCACTTTGACCAACGGTTTGAGCGCTTCGCCGGGGTTGGGCGCAATCAGAAATTCGATCCGGTCGATGCCCCGCTCATCACAGGCCAATACCCGGCGACCGGCGTCGGTTTCAACATAAACGCCAGCCGGGTCATCGCTCCATTGCAGCTCCACCACAAAGTCGGCCTGAGCCATGCCCAGATCGGCCAACTGGGCAATAACACCCTCGGCGAGGGTCTGGCTGGCCTGTCGCCGGGCCTGGGAGAGGGCCAGGGCTAACTGGCCAAGCTTGTGTCGTTGGGTCTCTTCTAGCTCTTGCAACTCCTCAATCCGCTCCTCGCTGTGGCTAAGCGTTTCCAACTCGGCTTGAGCCTTCTGGCCAAAGGCAATAATCTCCTCAATCGAGTTGCCGTATTTCCGCTTGAGATTGAAGATCAGACTCAAACGCTCCTCGACCTCTTGCAACCGGGCCGGGTTGAAATCGATATTCTCGCTGTAATCGCGCACGGTTCGGCTAAAATCTTCAAGCTGGTAGAGCAGATTTTCCAGCAGTTGGCGCGGCTCAGCCCAGGTTTCGTCCAGCTTGACCAGACTGCCCAGCAGCCGGGCAGCTTCGCCCAACAGATCGGCTGCGGGCGGCTGCGACTCACCATCCCCTTCCAGCAGCAGCCGGTACAGTTCAGCGGTCAACTGACTGAGCTGCTCGGCATTGGCCAGGCGGTTGCGCTCCAGGTTTAGCTCGGCTTCTTCGCCCGGCCTTAAATTGGCGGCCTGGATTTCTTCAACTTGAAAAGTCAGTTGATCCAATCGCCGGGCCAGGCGTTGCTGATCCTGCCGGAGGGTGGTCAATTCCTGGCGGATCTGGCGCAACCGGCGCATCTCCTCGGCCAGGCTACTTCGTTGGGCGTCCAGGCCGGCGTAACGATCCAAAAAACGCTGATGCTGGCGGACTTTCAACAGGCTTAAATGCTCGCTCTGGCCATGAATGTCAACCAACGGCTGAGCCACTTCTTCCAAAATGGTCAAATTGACCGTGCTGCCGTTGACCCGGCAGAAGCTACGGCCATTGTCGCGGATTTCGCGGCCTAGCAGCAGCAGGTCCGGCTGGTCGCTGTCCAGACCTTCACGCTCGAGAATGGGGTCAATCAGCGCCCGCATATCTTGAGCCAGGCGAAAAGTACCCTCAATGCGGGCTCGACTGCTGCCGGTGCGAACAAGGTTGGTGTCCGCTCGTCCCCCCAACAAGGTCGTTACGGCATCGATGATGATTGACTTGCCGGCCCCGGTTTCGCCGGTGAGAACGTTGAAACCAGGATCAAACCTGAGCGTTAGCTCATCAATAATAGCAAAATCATTTATGGTCAATTCAACTAACACGGTCGGCAACCTGTGATCGGGCTAATCTTGCAGAGTATCAGTGGATCCAATTTTTTGTTAGCAGAGGCATCCCTATGCC
>CAYZHI010000085.1:0-10829 GCA_964477335.1 uncultured Caldilineaceae bacterium
GCTCCCGGATGGGCCGGTCGGGGTCGCGGTAGACGTGGTTGACAGCCACAATCTGCACCATCGGGCCGGTGTAGACATCGTTGCCGATGGTCACGCCGCCCTGCCCCCGCACCACGTTGTACTCGCCAAAAAAGCAGTTCTTGCCGATGGTGATGCCGGCGTGCGGCAGGTCGCGAAAGTTGAAGACATGCAGCATGGTATGGTGCATCAGGAAGGTATTGTCGCCGATGGAAATTCCACCCGGCAGGGCGTGCAGGTAAACGCCTCGATCCAGGTAGACATTCTTACCCAGCCGGACATTGCCGGCGTAGGCCAACCGTACTCCCGACTCGATGGCCGGCACGCCGTCAAACTGCATGATGAGCCGGTAGACCAGCGCTCGTAAACCAAGCCCAACCACGGTCGGGATCCAACCGAAGAGGGTGATAAGACTTTGCTCCAACATATAAGTTGGGATACTGGCGGCCTGACCGGCCAAATAATAACGGAGTTGCTCAATCATTGCTCAGGGATTCACCTAATAGCCGGTTACAGGAGTAAGGGGGATACCGATAAGGCATCCGACGTAAGCCGATAACGAAAAACTTGCTCACAGTTGAGAATGTGATTGGCGGCATCTTTCAAATCACGGACAATGGTGAAGCCTCCACCCAATGATTGAAAGGCCGGCCAGAGCTGGCCCGGACCCCGGCCGGTCAGGACCAGATAAGTCCGGCAACCTACCCGGCTGCCGGCCGTCAGATCGGTTAGCGCATCACCCACCAGGTAAGAGCCGGCCAGATCGATATTCAACTCGCTGGCTGCCTGCAACAGCATCCCCGGCTCCGGCTTCCGGCAACCACAGCTTTCGTCAGGACGATGGGGACAGGTGTAAATCCGGTCAATCCGGGCGCCGACAGCAACTAACTCGGCCGTCATCTGCCGGTGAATTTCTTCGACCTCAGCAGCCGTGGCCAAACCTCGATTGATCAGTCCCTGGTTGGTGACGACCACAATCGGCAAACCCAATTGACTCAGGTTGGTCAGGGCACGTTTGACGCCCGGCAAAAACTCAAACTCAGCCCAACTTTTCACGTGGTCAGACCGGTTTTTGCAGATAACGCCATCTCGATCCAGAAATATTGCTCGCATAGGGGTGTTGTCCATTTGTCGTTTTACAGCCGATTACACTATGGAGTCTAACAAGTTTTAATGATAAAGCCGTGTGAATATGATTAGAATTAAGTTAGAATTGAAGTTAGGAAACTCCGGCTTTTTTTGGCTATCTGGAACAAAAAACCCGGCATTTAGCAGTAAATGCCGGGCCGGCCAGGCTGTCGATCACACCTTGTATCGCCGACACCCTTAAGCGGATACGTGGTCAGCTTCCACGGCTCTAAGGGTAGCGATACGGTCAGCTTCTTCATATTTTTCTGGCAAGCCAATATCGATCAGGTAATCGTCCAGCACGTAGCCGGCCAGAGGTAAGCCATCGGCCAGCATCTTGGGGAAGACATCGTGGCCAAAATCATACGGTTGGTCGGCCGGGATCCGGGCCAGGACGGCCGGCTCCAAAATATAGATGCCGGCATTGGCCAGGTTAGAAAAAACCTGTGGGCGCGGCGGCTTCTCGGCAAAGCGAACAATCGTACCGTTTTGGTTCAGTTCAACAATCCCCCGGTTCCAGGGATCGGGCACTTCATAGAGGCCCAGCGTGGCCGGCGCCCCGGCCCGGCGGTGCAACTCAATCATCGGACGCAGATCGGCCCATGTAAGCACATCGCCATAATAGACTACAAAAGTCTCGTCAAAAAAAGGCTCCAGTCGCTGGACCCCGCCGGCCGAGCCTAATAACCGCTCTTCAACGGAGTAACGCAGGTTGATCCCCCAACGCTGCCCATCGCCAAAATAGTCCATCACCGCGGCCGGTAAATGGTAAAGGTTAACCGCCAAGTCGGTCAGGCCGCAGCGGCGGAGATGCACGATAATGTGTTCCAGCAGGGGCCGGCCGGCCAGGGGCAGCATTGGTTTGGGCAACCGGTCGGTGAGAGGGCGCAACCGTCGCCCCTCGCCGGCCGCCAAAATCATCCCTTTCATCTAGTAGGCTCCCCGGCCTTTCAGCACAGCCGGAACAGTTTGCCACAGCAGGTGTAGATCAAGCCAGATGCTATAGTTGCGGATGTAATACATGTCCAACGTGACCCGTTCCTGGTAGCTCACGTCGCTGCGGCCGCTCACCTGCCATAAGCCGGTGATGCCTGGCTTGACCGTAGCCAGATTCATGCGCCACTTCCCATAGCGGCTCAACTCTTCCTGCGTAATCATGCGCGGGCCAACCAGGCTCATCTGGCGGAACAAAACATTAAAGATTTGGGGTAACTCATCCAGACTGGTTCGCCGCAGAAATTGGCCTACTTTGGTCACGCGCGGATCATCCTTGAGCTTGAAGTTACGCTCGAAGCGTTGGCGCAGTTCCGGGTCCCGGGCCAACCGCTCATCGGCGTCAACATACATGGTGCGGAATTTCAAAGCCGCGAACGGTCTACCGCCCACGCCAACCACGTGGCGCCGGTAAAAGATGGGGCCAGGGGAGTCCAGCTTCACTGCAATCGCAATCGCCAGCATAATCGGCCAGGTTACCAGCAATACCAGCACGGAAACGGCCAGATCAAGCAAAGCCTTCAACACAACATCGGCGCCGGTTAGACGAACTTTGTTGACGCTCAACAACGGCACATTGGCCACTTCCTGAACCTCAACTTGCGTCGTTACCAATTCATACAAGCCGGATGAGAGCCGGATGGCAATATCATCGGCCGTACCAAAGTTCTCAAACAAGTTCAACAGCTTTTCCCGAGGCAGAGCAGTGGCGGCAATGATAATTTCTTGAATGCCGTGATAGCGAGCAATCCTGCCAATCGAGTCGAGTGAGCCAAGCACAGGTATACCGGGCAGGACTTCCTGGCCTACCTCCCGGCTATCATCAACCACCCCGGCAATCCAGATGCCCGCTTTGGGGTTGGCTTTGAGCTGCTCGGCGATGGCCAAACCCTCCTCATTGGCGCCCACAATCAACACACTGGTAACAAAGCGACCTCGCACCCGCAGGTGCTGCACCAACCGGCGCGCCCCAAAACGCCCCAGCCCAACCAAAAAGGTGATCAACAACCAGGAGAGAACAACCCAGGCCCGGGCGATGATCAATTCGGGATCAAAGAAGGTCAGAACAATAACCATCATGATCCCGAATAGACAGGCGTTGAAAACCCGGGAATACTCGTTCATCCCGCTGAACAGGTTTTTGAAATCATATAGGCCAAACAGCCAGAACACTACCAGCCAGATTGGCGCAAATAACATGGCCAGGGTTTGGTAAAAATCTATCTGCGAGAAAGGACTCTGATAAATGCCTACTCCCAGTTCAAAACGGAGGATATAGGCCAGCCAGAAGCCGAGTAAGACCATCGCCAAATCGACAGTGCCCAATAGCAGCAACAAAAGTATCCGCTCAGCCCAGCGCGCATTCACGGCAACCGGCAAGGATTTGGTCAATTCATAATGTTTTACTTGCATAGTCATCCAGTCACTCCCTCAAAGTGTATCATCAGATCAGGTCGTATGTACTCAAAGATTATGATTTCTCAGTAATTATGTCCGGTCATCGAGGCAACAATTTACCGAACCGGCTAAACTCCCCTTCAAGGCCGCTACCAAATTACAGTTTAACAATTGATAATGATAAAGCCGCGAGAATATGCTTAGAAAAAGGTTAGAAACTGGGTTGAATTTTTTCTATCCTTTTGGTAAAATTTGAACACAAGTTGCCGGATGGCTGAATTACCGGCATAGTATAAGGGTAGCCTTTTTACAAAATCGGTAATTTAGCAGGATGCATCAACATTATGAAAACATCTCAAGCCGATCTCCTCATCCCGGTTGAGGAGGCATTGACCACCATTCTGGCTAAAATAGCGCCGGTGGAGCCAGAAATAATTCCCCTTACGCAAGGGCTGGGCCGAATTCTGGCTGAAGCGGTGGTGTCGCCCATCAACGTACCTCCGTTTGTCAACTCGGCGATGGACGGCTATGCGGTCATTGCCGCCGATACGGCCGCAGCCTCGCCGGAGTCGCCGGTTCGGCTGCAAGTGATAGCTAACATTCCGGCCGGGGCTTCAACCTCCACCGAGTTGAAGGCCAGGACCGCGGCCCGAATTATGACCGGGGCGCCGCTGCCAGCCGGCGCAACCGCCGTGGTGCGCTTTGAGGAGACCAGCGAGCTGATGCCGCCGCCGGCCGGAACCAGCCTGGCCGGTGACGAAGTGCTTATTTTTAAGCCGGTCAAAGACGGAGACAATGTCCGTCCGGTTGGGGAGGATATCAAAGCTGGCCAAACCATTTTGCTGGCCGGCCATCAACTTCGCCCCCAGGATATCGGTGTTTTGGCCGCAGTTGGCCAGGCCAATATAACGGTCTATCGCCGGCCGCGGGTCGCGATTCTGGCCACCGGCGATGAACTGGTTGATGTGACCGAACCAATCGAACCGGGTAAAATCCGTAACTCCAACGAATATACGCAGGCGGCGATGGTGCAAAAGTATGGCGGTGAGCCGGTGATGTTGGGTATTGCCCGGGACACCGTGGCGGACCTAACCGCCAAGATTCAGGCCGGTCTGGCCCAGCAGGTGGACCTGTTTTTGACCTCGGCCGGGGTGTCCGTGGGCGATTTCGATATGGTCAAAAATGTGCTGGCGGCCGAAGGTGAGATGCAGTTCTGGCAGGTCGCCATCAAGCCGGGTAAGCCGCTGGCCTTTGGACTGCTCCATCACCGGGGTGAGGGGGTTGAAATCAGCGTTCCCCTGATTGGCCTGCCAGGCAATCCGGTCGCGGCGATGGTTGCCTTTGAGGTATTTGCTCGCCCGGCCATCCTGAAATTAGCCGGGCAAACCTCTTTTGAAAAGAAGGCGTTGCGGGCCGTTTTGGCCGAGGAGATAACCAACAGTGGACGTCGCCATTATATGCGGGGTTTTGTTTATCTTGAGGCCGATGGCTACCACGTCACTACTCGCGGCAGTGGGGTGCAGGTTCAAGGCTCCGGTATTTTGACTTCGATGGTCTGGGCCAACTGCCTGGTGGTGGCGCCGGAGGAGGTAACCTACTTGCCGGCCGGGGCTCCAATTGATGTCTGGCTACTTGACTGACGATGGGAAATCCGTTAAACTCTCTAACACTTTGCCGGGGGCTTGACCGGCAAATGTAAGTTAAGCTCTAAAAACTCTGGGCTTATGTTTAGAACAAGTGCTTATTATGTAGGGGCGCAAGGCCTTGCGCCCCTATCATGCACTTGTATTTAACATGAGCGAAACTCTGGATTACCATGGGGGGACAAAAGTTGACGAAGTCGCGCAAACAAACCAAACCTCGCCCTAAACCGACTCAAAAATCGGCCATTTCGCCGGTAATGGTTGGCGTGGTGATTGCCGCCGCCATCCTGGTGGTGGCCGGATTGATTGTGCTGGGCAATCAATCGCCCAGCGCCGGCGAACCGCTTGACCTGAGTAGATATCCAACGCTCGGCCAGGCCGATGCGCCCGTGACGATGGTCGAATTCTCTGATTATGGCTGACCATATTGTCGAGACTTTGTGCTCTCGAAATTTGATCTGCTGGTAGCAGATTACGTCGATACAGGAAAAGTGAAGTACGTGGTTTATCCTTTCAACCTGGGTCGCGCGGAGATGGCTCTGGCTACCGAAGCGGCCTGGTGCGCCCAGGATCAGGGCAAATTTTTTGAGTATCAGCACGCTTTGTTTGAAAATCAAGGTCAACTGGCGTACGACCAACAATCTTTGGTCGATCTGGCCGCCCGGACTGATCTTGATGAAGCTGCCCTGGCGCAGTGCCTGGTCAGCGGAACCCATCGCGCCGATGTCGAAAATGCCCGCCAAATTGCGGTGAACCGGGGCGTAACCTCAACGCCGACTTTCTTCATCAATAATCAGCGCTTACAAGGGGATCAGCCCTACAATATCTTCCAAAGAACCATCGATCAGGAGCTGGTGTTAGCTCAATGAGCGCGATTACTGCCAGGTTAAAACTGATTGCCGTAGATTGGGTGCAAATGCTGCTGATTTTATTAGCGCTGGCCGGTTTGGGCGTATCGCTCTACCTGATGTGGGGCTACACTGCTCCCGGCGCCACCCTGGCCTGCGGCAGTTCCCAGGGTTGTGAAACCGTCAAAAACAGTGTTTACGCCAACTTGATGGGCCTCCCTCTGCCAATCCTCGGCCTGATATCCTATGTAGGGCTGCTACTGTTGTTGCTGATCCAGAATCAAGCCTCTGTTATCGTCAAAGGTTGGTCAGCGCACATTGCCCTGGCCATATTTGGCTTTTCGCTGGCAGGTGTGCTATATTCGGCCTATCTAACCTACATAGAGTTATTTGTTATTTACGCTATTTGTCGCTGGTGTGTTGCCTCGGCCATCATCATGGTCGCGATATTTGTATTGTCAATCATTAACCTGCGCAGTCAAAATCAGTCTTATATTGAGGTATAATCATGGCCACAAGAATCATTTGTCGAGCAACCGAATGCATCTTCAACGAAAATAAAGCTTGCACTTCGGAAGAGATTGTCTATGATCCAGAAGAAGGTTGCTTAACTTTTGAAGTGTTGGAAGACCTGGTAGACCTGGAAGAAGAAGATTGGGAAGATGAAGAATTAATTGACGAAGATGAAGATTTGGGCTGGGATGAGGATGAAGACATCTTCCTCGATGAAGACCTGGAGGAAGATTTAGACGAGGAAGAAGAAGATGACGATAAATGGAGGCTTTAGGCGGCCTTAACCACCGTCTCTATTGTCCAAAGCGTTAACCAACCTAAATGGGAGCCAGCGGCGTAGTCTGCCCTGGCTCATTTTTTAAATTAGGCTTATAACAGCCTGGAAAGGTGGAATATCGTTGATGTCCCCGCAGACCGTAGACCTGCTGCTGACCAACGGCTATCTGGTGACGATGAATGGCCATAGCGCCATATACCCCAATGGCGGCATCGCTATTGAGGGGGATCAAATTGTGGCGGTTGGGCCAAGTGTTGAAATTGAGGCTCACTATAACGCCCCCACAACTATCGACTGCCGGCGCTGTATTATCAGCCCCGGCCTGGTCAACGCCCATACCCACGTCCCAATGACGCTATTGCGCGGCCTGGCCGATGACCTGCGGCTGGACGTGTGGCTGTACGGTTATATGATGCCGGTAGAGCGAGAATTTGTTAACCCAAGCTTCTGTTATACCGGCACCCTCCTGGCCTGCGCCGAAATGATCCGCTCCGGTGTCACCACTTTTTGCGATATGTATTACAACGAACACGAGGTCGCCCAGGCCACCGCCGTGGCCGGGATGCGGGCCATCCTGGCCCAAACCATTCTCAAATTTCCTTCACCTGACGCCACCAACTACGACGAAAGTCTGGACTACTGCCGCCGCTTTATTGAGCAGTGGCTCGGCCATCCCCTGATTATCCCGGCGGTTGGTCCCCATGCGCCCTATACGGCCACCCCGGATATGCTCCAAAACTGTGTCGCCCTGGCCACGGAATATGATGTTCCCCTGCACATCCACATTGCCGAAACTGCGCTGGAACAGGAGAATAGCCGCAGCCAATACGGCGCCACCGTTGTACCCTGGTTAGAACAACTCGACCTTTTCAAGGCCAAAGTAATTGCCGCTCACTGCGTCCACCTGGCCGAAAATGAGATGCGCACCCTCCGCCGCTACCGCACCGGGATAGCCCATTGTCCCAGCAGCAATCTCAAGCTGGCCAGCGGCGCGGCCCCGGTGCAAAAGTTGGTCGACCTGGGCCTGCCCGTCGGCATCGGCACCGACGGTCCGGCTTCGAATAACGATCTGGATATGTTCGAGGAGGCCCGCCTGGCCGCCTTCCTCCAGAAAGGCGTCTTTGGCGACCCAACGCTGCTGCCGGCCAAAACCGTCTGGAAGTTGGTCACCATTGAGGGCGCCCGAGCGTTGCACATCGACCACCTGACCGGGTCGCTGGAACCCGGCAAAAAAGCCGATTTGGTGGTCATCTCGGCCGACCAAACCCACCAACTACCCCGCTTTACCCGTGACCCGGAAGCTGTTTACTCGCAACTGGTCTATGCCACCAAATCAACTGACGTGCGGGATGTGATTGTCAACGGCCGCATTTTGATGCGCCAGCGGGAGTTGCTGACCTTGAATGAGGCCGATATCATCAACCAGGCCAACGAGATTGCCACCCAGATTGACGCTTTTCTGATCGCCCGCGAAGGCAATATTCTTTCCAAGCTGCTGGCTATCAGCGCCGATTTCATCCCTCAGGAGACCTACGAAATCCAGGTCAAGATTCGCCTGGCTGAACCACTCGATCTTGAAGCCGCCCTGGCCGCGGCCGCTCTCCAGCCCTCTCGCCATTCTATTCGGGATCAGTACGACACCTATTTCACCTTTGGCGATGATGAGGCCGGCCGGCTGCGTTTCCGCGAAGATGAGATCAAAGACGCCTATGGTCGCTTGAAAGAAACCTACTACACCATGACCCTGATGGGGCCGACCCGTGAGAATGAGTATGAAAATTCGATCCTGCTAACCCGGGCTCGCTATACGGCCTCGGCCAGCCATAGCCTGCGCTTTTATCGAGAGTACTTCAAACCGGTGGCCGAGCGAGAGGTGGTCAAACATCGCCGTCGCTGCCACCTGCTGTATAAGGAAACCGACTTTGCCATCAACCAGGATCAACTGGTCAGCGAGCCGCGGGGCGTTTTTCTGGAGATTAAGAGCCGCACCTGGTCGGCCAAGGACGCCCTTTACAAAGCCGAGTTGATTGGCGAGTTATTGAACCAACTGGGGATTGAGTCGATGGATCAACTCAAGGTTGAATACGTCGATATGGACGTATAGGCGGCGGGAGTCTCACGGAGGAGAGACAACAATTCGGAAACCCAGGCTTGGCAAACTAAGCTGCGGTTGGAGTCGATAGCGACAACTGCTGCGAGTCAGTTGCGGCGGATTATTAAAGGTCAGTCCCCGGACGACCCGGGCCTGATTACCGCCAGGCTCCTCGCGGCCGTCAGCCGGGTCATAGGGGTAGGGGTGGTAGGCGCTGCGAGTCCACTCCCACACATTGCCGGCCATATCGGCGCAACCGAACGGGCTATCAGCCTGAGGAGAATAGTAACCGACCGGGGTGGGGCCGTCGAAATTCACGAACTCTACCGTGGGCGGCTGATTGCCCCAGGGGTAGCGCCGCCCGTCTACGCCGCGGGCGCCTTTCTCCCACTCGGCCTCGCTGGGCAGGGTCACCTCCAGACCGGTTTGCCCACTCAGCCAGCGACAATAGGCCAGGGCTTCGGCCCAACTCACGTTCCCCACCGGATAGTTCTCATAACCACTTTTGAATTTTACTTTGGCCGGGCGAAAATCGCTTTGCTGTACAAACGCCTGAAAAGCGCCATAGGTAACCGGATAACGGCCTAGCCAGTAACCGGCCAGTGAAACCTGGTGTTGGGGTTGTTCATTCAAATCCGCTAACTCATCAACCGCCGGGTCGCTGCCCATCAAAAATGGGCCCAACGGAATGTGAACCACTGGCTGCCCCAGCAGATGAGACAGGTAGGCTTCAGCGCCTCGATGCAACGGCGACCTGGGCTGCAACGCCAACAACATCACAAATTTTTTGACTGCCTCGCCCATATTTACCAACGTGTCCAGAGCCAGCCCGGCCACGGCAGCATCGTCATCAGTCGCCAGCCTGAGCAAAGGATCAATCGTCGCCTGATCGAGAGCGGGGCTTTTGGCTCGCCTGGTCTGGCTGAGTCGGGCCGATTGGAGCGGCTGATCGATCACGAGCGCCGGCGGGGGGATGTCGGCCTCTGGGGTGGCCGGTGTAACCTCAGCCGGGCTGGCGGCCAGCTTGCCGTCGCCAGGCGTTGGTTGCGGCGACAAAGGTTGATCGTCAACCCGAGTCGCCGGTTCGCCGGCCCGGTCAAGGGTAGTTGAGTCAGAGAACAAGCCCGCCAGATCATCGCCTGCTTGCTCCCGATCTCCAACCACCGCCGACTCTGGCGCTGCGGAAACTCTCATCGAATCGGCCACCTCGGCTAACAGCCTGTCCAGTCGCTTCTTCAACGCTTTGTTAGCGGCCATTTGACATCAATTCCCTGGCCAGGGCCCGGTATTGTTGGGCGCCCCGGGTATCGGGGGCATACTGGGTGATCGGTTGGCCAAAGGCCGGGCTTTCTTTTAGTTTTGTATCCACTTCAATGATGGTTTCAAACAGCACTTCGCTCAAATGTTGCTGCATCCGGCCGAAAATGAGGCGACAAATCTTGTTGCGCCGGTCGTACATCGTCACCAACAGCCGGTAAGTTAGACCGGCATTGGTTTTGGTTTGGACCAGCCTGGCCAGCTTGATGATCCGCTGCAGCGATTGGGCGGCGTAATATTCACATTGCACCGGGATGATCAGCAAATTGGCGGCGGTCAGGGCGTTCAAAGTCAGCGTGCTCACGGATGGGGGGCAATCAATCAAAATTATTTGGTAGTAATCGTTGAGGGCCTCCACCCTGCGCCGCAATTGAAACTCGTATTCCGCCTGCCGGTAGAGCAACTTGTCGATCAGGGCCAGACTCTGGTTAGCCGGGACAATATCCAGGTCAAACACCGCGCTTTCCCGGCTCACACTCAACAGGGAGCTATTCCCCAGCAGCGCGTCGGCGATGGTCCGGTGCAGTTGATTGGGGTCTAAGCCGAGGGAGAGAGTCAGGTGGGATTGCGGGTCCAGGTCGATCAGCAAAACGCTGTAGCCC
>CAYZHI010000086.1:0-10819 GCA_964477335.1 uncultured Caldilineaceae bacterium
ATCTTCAGCAGCATCGCCCGCGCCCCCCGCGGACCATAAAATTCCTCTACGGCTTGTTGCAGGGCGCCATACTCGGAAAAGTTGGCGCCCATTTCCAAACTCTTGGGCGGATAGTTGTCAATATATTTGCTCAAACCACCGGCATGCAGCACGGCTTTGGTGCCGTTAGTCCCCATAATTTCTTCAACGGCGTCCAGCAAGACCCGGAGAGCAGCATTAGACATCGGGCGATCTTCTGGCATGAGATACCTCCTGATAGATTTTTAACACTCGGCTACCTCATTATACCACCAATAATCTGAATTGAGAAGAGATTAACGATGCCGGCGACGCCATTCCTCTTTTAGTTCCAGAACCGACAGGTCGCCCTCCACATCCAGGAACTCCCTGAGCAAGCGATTAAACTTGGCCGCCTCGTCTAACATGGGAAAGTGCTTTGAATTGGCCAGGCCAATTGGCCGAACATTGGTCCAGCCGCCGTCCAGCTCGCGCAGCGGCGCAGGGTCGACAATGTCATCCTTTTCGCCATAAACAGCCAGCAACATCGCGCCGGTGGAGCGACTGAGGGCTCTGATCCGACCATGCATATCAATGCTAGCTACAGACTCGACACTGAGGCTGATGGCGCCTTCACCTGTTTTTTCGGCCTCTTGCTGAACTTCTTTATGGGTAATTTGCCGCCACCACATCACTTTGGCCAGCATCGAGTTGTTGGCAAAATCGATCAACCGGCGGCTAATTGCATCTGAGTTCATGGGCAAACTGACCGCCATAATTTTCTGCGCCCGTTCAGGGTATTGGGCCACATATTCAAGAGCCACGGTCGCCCCCAGGGCGTGACCGACCAGGGGCGCTTGCTGAATACCCATGTTATTGGCAAAATCATTGACCAAACTGACGTAGTCTTCGACTCGATAGCGCTTTTTGGATTTGTCAGTGTCGCCAAAACCCCATAAATCCAGCGCATAGGTTCGGTACTTATCAGCCATTTCTTCCATGGTGCGCATCCAATAGCGCCACGACCCCAGCCAACCATGCAAAAACAGCACGGGTTTACCGCGCCCAAAGGCTTCATAATGAACCAAACCACCGTCAATAACGATCGCGCTCATCGCAGATTGCTAGATTTTGCCATACTTGGTTAAAATTTTATTGACCTGCTCGATAAGATCGGCCGGGTTAAAAGGTTTCAGAAAGTAATCTTCGGCGCCCAACTCCAGGCCGGTATTAATCTCTGTTTCCTGGCCTTTGGCCGACAGGAAGACGATCGGAATATCGCGGGTACTTTCCTGGGCTTTGAGCGCCTCGCAAGCCTCGTAACCGGTCATCTTGGGCATACGGACATCCATCAGGATTAGGTCAGGCTTGGCAGTGGTTGCTTTTGAAACGGCTTCGGCGCCGTTGGCAACATGCATAACCGTAAATCCGTGAATTTGCAGGGTGAACACAATCAAATCACGGATGTCACGTTCATCTTCGGCTACCAGGATTACAGGTTCACTCATAAATTTTGCTTATCCTTCAAATCTTGGCAATAGGCCTGAGCTCAGCCATTGACTGCTGCCTGCTCAACCACGGCCTCATCCTCTAATTGAGCGGCTACCGGCACCGTAAAACTAAAGGTTGTGCCAACATCTACTTCACTCTCAACCCAGATGTCGCCGCCCAGCAGCTCCACCAGTGAGCGGGTAATGGCCAGACCGAGGCCGGTGCCATCAACCAGTTGAACTTCATGCCGCTCAGAGCGGAAAAAACGTTCAAAGATATTATCGATATCTTCCTCAGGAATACCAATACCGGTATCTGTTACATCTATCTGCACAAATTTATCTTCAATCAGCTTGGCATGGACCCCGATATTACCCTCCTCCGGGGTATACTGCCAGGCATTACCAATCAGGTTGACCAGAATCTGAGTCAAACGAGCCCGGTCAACTCGAACAGGGGGCAGCCGATCCGGCAAATGCAGCGACAGATGCATAGTTTTTTGAACCATCTGCCCTTCAAAGGAAACGGCTACCTCTTTGAGCAGCCGGATGACATCAACCGGCTCAAGCTGCAATTTTATGCGACCTGTCTCAATTCGGGAAATTTCGAGGATATCGTTGACCAATTCGGTCAGGCGGTTGGCGTTTGACTGAATAACCTTTATGAAGCGCTGCTGGATTTCATTGAGGTCGCCTACTTGAGCATTGCCCGAAGCCAGCAGGTCGGCATAACCTTTGATGGAGGTTAGCGGCGTGCGCAGTTCGTGGGAAACCGTGGAGATGAACTCGTTCTTCAAACGTTCAATCTCAGCCTCGCGGCTGATATCTCTGATCACGGCCACCACGCCCAACGTTTCCTCCGCCCCCAGAGCGACTGATGTCAACGTGACCACAATGGCTTTCTTGCCCACCTCAATCCGGAACTCGGCCGCAGCTTCACCGGCATCAACTTTGGTCAAGGCTTTGAGTAGATTATCGTAAAAGAGTTGGGTCAATTCCAACTCTACCGGCGATCTGGATTGGCCCAAGATCTGATCGATCGACTGATTTTCAATCAGGTTAGGATTGACATCAAAAATTTCGGCCGCCTTGGGGTTGAGCAGAATAACGTTGTGCCGGGAATCGAGCACCAATACCCCATCGGCAATATCTTTGAGAATGGCCCCGTGTTTGGCGGCCTCAGTGGCTTGGGTTCTTAGCATGATCCCCAGCCGTTCGGCCTGGTCGGTAATCAGGCGATACAGTTCGGCGTTGTTGATCGCATTGGCAATTTGGGCGCCGGCCGCGGCCACCAATTTGAGATGGTCTTCGGTGAAGTAATTTGGGTCTGGATGAAAGAGGAGCAAAGCGCCCATCAAACCTTCGCCGGTAGCCAGCGGCACGGCCATAGCTGAGCGGCGATCGGTTAAATCTTCGTGGGGAATCCAATCCGGCTCTTCGGACAAATCAGGGACGATACGCGGCTCGCGCAGTTCCATCACCGTGCCAGCCAGACCATAGCCCAACCGGTATTTGGTTTTTTGCCCACCGCGGGGTAACGGTTTATCACGCCCCAGAGCAGCCCGGTAAATCAACTCGCCGCTGCCGTGATCGAGCAATAGAATTGAGCCGTGGGAAATACCAATGGCCCGGTTGATCAGGTTGAGGGCCTCATTCAACACCCGATCCAGATCAAGACTGACCGATAGCTCACGGGTAATTTGATATAGCGTTTCAACCCGGTCCCGTTCCTCGGTGAGGTCTTGCAGCGTTTCGGCCAACTGCTTGGTGCGCTCTTCAACGCGCTGTTCCAGTTGTTCGGTCAGCGTATTCAGCCGGTGCACCAGCCGGGCATTGTCGATGGCGACTGCGGCCAGGTCGGCCAGGGTGGTGACCAGTTCCAGCATATTTTTTTGATGGATGACTGTTTCGATAGCCAGAATGCCAAAAACGCCTTCTTCTGTTTTTAGGGGCACGTAGGTAACATCATTGGGGAAGGGCAAATCGTAGCCGGCCAGATTATCATTCCGGCCGTTTTGCCCGCTGGCAACAACTGAAACCTGGCCAGACTGAATGACGGTGGCAAAAGGTTCTGTCGTTATGGGGATTGGGCTCTCGTTAAGGGCTTCGAACATGATTTCGGGAATGTTTTTGGTATTGGCAATCTTGATGGTCTGCCTGGCTGTATCGATGAGCCAGATTGAGCCTTTATTAACCCCCACCAGGTCAAAGACGGCATCCAAAACCAGGTTGAGCACCTCATCCAGGTCAAGGGCCCGGTTGATGGATTGGGCCACTTCGGTAAGCGCAGCCAACTGGCGAACCTGATGGCGAGCCGCTTCAAACAAGCGCGTATTTTGCATCGCCACAGCCACCTGGTTGGCAAAGGCCAGCAGCACGCTGGCATCTTCCTGGGTAAAACGGTCAACCTGATGGCTGTCAACCGCCATCAAACCGAGCAGATTGGTGCCGTAGGTGAGGGGCACCCCCAACCAACTGCGGATAGGCCGGTGAATTGCCGCCGCGAACGACGTTGGGTACTCCTGCCGAACATCTTTAACAATGACCGGTTCCTGCAACTCAATAACTTTCCGGTTGGGATTATTACCAGTTAGCGGAAAAGTAAGCCCAATGACCTCCTGGCTATCCTCCCAACCTTGCCCGCCGATAATAACCAGTTTATCTCCATCGAGACGCTGCACATTGGCGCTATCATAATCAATCACTTTCTTCAATTCTTGCAGCACGACATTGAGGAGTTCATCAATTTCAAGTTGCGAGCTGATCGTTTCGGTTACACCCCGCAGCGTATCGGCCAATCGGCGCCGCTGTTGTTCTCGTTCAAAAAGCCGGGCATTTTCAATGGCGGAGGCGGCATGGTTGGCAAAAATCTCGAGTGTTTGAATGGTCAGCGGATCGGGGCGCTGATTAGTATCGGGATTGTCAACGGTGAGTAGACCAATGATCTGCTGTTCAGCATCAGTTAAGGGTACAAAGAGGAGATCTCCCGGCCGCCAGGCGTTGTCGGCAGTTTGCGAATGATCCCTTTCAACCACAGCCAAGTTATCCGCTTCAGGCAGAGATGTTTCGATATACGGTATGTCCAGTTTGCCCAACCAAACTTCTTTGCGCTGAACCGGAATGAAGTAGCTATTGCTCAGCCGGAACTCGGCCTGCATAATGTCGAGTAGATTTGAAAGCGGCTGTTTATTGACCATCTTTAAGGCTTCAAATTGGGGCACCAGAATGCCGGCTCCAACTTCAGGATAGAGGGTTGGCGGGTCAGGTTGAACCAGGCTGATGACCACCAGGTTGTAGCCCACCGACTCCAAAATGGCATAAGCAATGTCCTCCAGCACTTCATACAGGGGCCGGTTGGTGCGAAAGGCATTGCTGATCTCAGCCAGCCGGGCCAACTGGTCGGCCCGGCGACTGGCCCGTTCGCGCTCAGTTTTTTGCTCCTGGTAGGCCTGCGCGTTGCCAATGGCAATGGCCGCATGGTTGGCCAGGGCCTCCAAATACCGGAGCTGATCATTGGTAAAGTGATTGAAGTTCTGGCTCTCCAGATTAATGACGCCAGCCGGTTCACCGCCATAAATAATTGGTACGGCAACTTGCGAGCGGCTGTTTCGTCCCTGGTCTACAAAGTTTTTATCTGTTAAGACATTTGGTACCAAAACCGCGTTGCCAGTTTTGAGGGCGCGCTCCATAATGCCCAATTGAGCCGGAGCAATCCGAGTCTGTTCCAGGGGACGGGACGTGGGCTTACTGCCGACTTGCTCTTTGTGGACCGTAAGTTGTTGAGTTCTGGCATTATAAAGGCTAACATTTCCAAAATCAGCCTGGGTCATCCGCATCGCTTCGGCCAGAACCAACCCCAAGATCCTGTCCAGATCGAGCGTGCTATTCAACTCCCGGCTCACTCGCTGCAAGCCGGCCAGTTCGTGGATGCGGTCTTGAAGTTGCTGGTCGGTGAAGCTAAAGCGCCGGGCGTGGTCAATGACCAGGGCGATCTGATTAACCGCTACTTCAAGAATGGCCAGATCGCGATAATCGTAATAATTTACCGGCATTGCCGCCAGCTCTAGCGTGCCCAAAAAATTGGACCCTGCCTTGAGCGGCGCGCCCATATATGAGCGATATTTGAAACCTTTAAAACCAGCCTGCGGGGTTATATCGGTGCGGCGACGCGTGTCATTAATCAATAGCGAACTCTGATTGGCGGCAATCCAGCCGGTGTAGCCTTCATTCAAGGCATAAGTCTGCTGCAAAGCCGTAACATCAGGATTTTCTTTAGGCAACCGCTCGATAACGGTCAGACTTTGGTTCTGGTCATTCCACAAACAAATTTCGGCAATGTCGAATTGAAACAACTCCTTCAAATAGG
The DNA here is from genome assembly GCA_964477335.1 of uncultured Caldilineaceae bacterium. Lineage (GTDB taxonomy): Bacteria > Chloroflexota > Anaerolineae > 4572-78 > J111 > CAYNLK01. Next base: position 5,854 of record CAYZHI010000086.1, read on the forward strand.
GCATACCCAGCACCAAACGGCAAGCTGACTCCAGGTCGATGGGCTGAGGCGCGGCCGCCAGGGTTTGATTGATCTGATTAATAATGATTAACTCTTGATCCCAGCGTTGTTTCTCCTGGATTAACTCTGAATTTTGAACGGCCAGGGTCAGATCGATCCGGTTGGCAAAGCCAGCCAACAACTGTTCGTCTTGTTCTAAAAAAGTGGGGGCGGAAATCTTGTCGGCAACCAACAATACCCCGAGGGGCCGGTTGCTGCCGGGCGCAGTAAAGGGCAACGCCAAAATAGCGTGATGTGGAAATTCTGACCAGGTTCCATCGTCACGATGATCGTGGCTGAGATCATCGATTCGAACGAGGCCTGGGATTGAGTCAGGCTGGGCCAGTTGCTGTGACCAGGTCTGGATGGCCAAACCAACGGGACTATCGGTGATTGGTTGTCGGGTGAAATTGGTGACTGTTTCTGGGGTGGCCCAGGATGTAGCCGGGTTCAGTTCTTGCCGTTGGTGATCCAATACATAGATACAACAAGCCTGGGCCTCGAGCGCGTTGGCTACCTCTCTGGCAAATGCCCGTAACACCTGGGCAATCTCTTGCCAGCGATCGTGTATTTCGCGCCCCCTGTGGCTATTCTGTTCCAAGTCAATTTGACTTGACACTTCACTATTGGTCATCACCGATCTTAACACTCCCCGAGCAAGCGGCCAGGAAACAGTCCGGCTGAATCAGGGTGAGCCATCGCGTTGTTAATCATTTCTATAGCTCGGATTAACTTGATAAAGTGCAAACAGCTTCAAACAGAGGTAAAAGGTATTGGTTCCTGTTTAGGCCGGGCAGCCCTTACCTTTGCGCCGATTTTCGGCGGCGTCTTCAGTAATCTGCACAATGTCGGCAAAGGGACCATCGTTTTTGGTCACCACCCCAACGGCCAATTTCATCAAAGCGGCTTCGCGGGTTACGCCATCGACATCCTCGTAAACAACTTTACCGGCTTCTCGCACCGAGAAAGGATAGAAAACGCTACTTTCCTCATCAAACCGGCGAATGATCGTTTTGCAAATGGCCGGCGCGGCTTCGGCCGTGGTGATAACGATAAAATCATTATCAGAAGCCTGGCCAATGAAATCATTCATTGTGCCGAATTCCTCAAGAGTCTCTCGCATAATATCGGCCAGAAAAATGAGAACCTCGTTCACCTGAATGGGTCCGGCAATTTCTTTGAAAGCATTGGCGTTTCTAATGCCAAAGTAAAGCAAAACCCAGGACCCTGCCGAATCCTTAACACCTTTCAGTTGTTCTTCAATCAATTTGCCGGCCGGCAGATTTGTCACCGGATGGGTTAAAGCTTCGCGCAAGGAGCGCCGAATAGTCCCCTCAACCCGCAACTTGAGTTCCTCAATATCAAAGGGCTTGGTGATGTAATCATCTGCGCCTAACTCAAGCCCGGCAATCTTGTCGCTGCGATCATCCCGCTGGGTCAAAAAGATGATCGGCACATAACTGGTGCGGGTATTGTTTCGTAACACCCGGCAGACATCATAACCATCGATATCCGGTAAGTTGATATCTAACACGATCACGTTGGGTAGTTTGGTGCGGCAGATATCCAGAGCTTCCTGCCCCTTCTTGGCTACCAACACCTCATACCCTTGCGAGTCGAAATAGATACGCAACATTTTTGAAATATCGGTATCATCTTCTACCACCAAGATGCGGCCTTTGCCCATAGGTTACCACCTCTCTTATGAGTCCAAATTTTTAAGGGTTGGCCCAATTCGGTTGAGCCTGCTTAAGGTATGCATTTTGTCTGATTTTGTCGATCTGTTCGTCAGTTACGGCTAACTCAAAGCTGCGAAATCCGCTTACCTGAAAGCCGTGTTGGGTTGCCAACTTACTGATTGTCTCAACCTGTTCCAGACTGATCTCTTTACCCAGAGTATAACTTTCATATAAGCCGGCTAAAGCCAGCGTAATGGTTTCGGCCATACAAGCATAGGCCATTCCCGGCGGAAAGCCAAAATCGAAATTGAAATTGACTGGCCCAGGCACCTTGACCATGCCACCCTCGATGACCAGCACATCGTCGCGCGCCTCAACCACCTGACGCGACACATCTCTGGGCCGGGCCACGTCACAGACTACTGCTCCACTCTTGAGGTGTTGCGGTTCAATGACTGTCTCGATGGCGTTAGTTACCGTCAGCACCATGTCAGCCTGGCGCAGGGCCTGCATGTCGGTGCTTATTTCAACCTCGGCCAGCCCCTGCGCTTTGACCAAAGCCTGCACCTCGGTTAATATCTCAGGACGCCGGCCGATCAGAATCATTTTGCCCACGTGGCCGGCCAACCGTTGCGCACAGACGCGACCAATCGAACCGGTTGCGCCGACTACCGCCGCTGTCGACGCCGCCGGACGAATGTGCATCCGTTGGGCCGCCCTCAACGTAGCCTCCACCGCCACAGCGATAGTATAGCTGTCGCCGGTGGTCACCGGGATATCTAGGTGTTTGGCAATAGTAATGCCGGCGTCGCCCACCACCGAGGTGAATCCGCCCAACCCCAATATTTTGGCCCCCAATTTTTGCGCCAACCGGCCGGTGGCAATCACCTTGGCGTACACTATTTCCGGCGGCAGCGCCACCATCTGCTTGGGGGTAAAGGGGCAGGCAATGAACCAGCCCTCGATCTCTTTGCCGCTAGCCTGAGAAGTTATACCACTAATGTGAGATATGTAAACCGGTGGAAAGTATTGCGACAGGAAATCTATCGCCCGGGCCGGCAGCAGCCTACCAAGCAAAGGAAATTTGCGTTTAACGTCCCGTTTTGGATCAACGGGATGAATAATAAAAGCAAAATTGTCCATAATTTCAGGTCAACCGGTCCGGCTGGTTACTGGTTTGTAGCCGCCACTTGTTCGGACTCGGCGTCTGACTCGTCGAACAACAAATCATCGTGATATTTGGGAATATGGCCGGAGCCGGGATATTTGTGGTGGTCACTCTCCTGATATTTGATATTCCGGTCGATGACAGTCCGGCCCTCTCGGGCAAACAAGACCACATCCGACTCAATCGAACGGGCCGGAAAAATGATATGGCCGGAGCCAATTCTACAGTTATGCCCCACACAGCCCCCGATAACGGGTAATTTAACTTCTCTTAATGCCCCGTTGTGCCACACCCGCAGCGGTTTGGCCAATAAGTTGAAGTCGGTGAAGGTATTGCCGGCTCCAATAAAGGTATCGCGACCAACCACACTCATCTGCAGACAGGTATTTTGAGCCACCATCGAGTTTTCCATCAACGTGGTCATAAACAGGGCTGATCGAAACGGCAGGTAGCAGCCGTCGCCAACAACACTGAGCATCAGTTGAACGCCCTGCATTACGTTGACATTGTTACCGATAATACTGGCGTTGATCACTGCGCCCGGGCCGATGGTGACATTATTGCCGATAATAGATGGCCCTTGAATGATCGCCGCCGGATCGATCTGGGTATTCTTGCCCACCTGAACCAGGGCCGACGATGACAGAAACTGCTTGCGTTCCAGTAAAGAACGCCACAGCACCTTGAGCATGAGCGGCAGACCGTCTAGTGATTTTTCAATCCGCGCCCCGTACGAAAAAATGCCAAAAGGCGAGTTGGCCATGAAGATATGGGTCCAGTTTTCAATCGACAGAAAAGCCTTAAGAGGGACCATAAAACCCAGGTCACCCTGCTCCGTAGCCATATAAGTGGGGATATGATAGTAACCCATTTCTCTGGGTTCGGTATCCACCACAACCGGCCGGGGTTCGATCTTACCGATAGCCGTGCCATCCGGGTAGTAAAAAAGATCGGCTACATACAGATTGTCTTGTAGCCGGATACCTTGCTGCAATGGCAGGGCGTGGTTAATAATGGCCGCATCATCCGGGGCAAAGGCAATTTGGGCCGGTTGGCCTGAAGCCCGGGCCGCAGTAATAAAGGCTTCAAAGAGGAACTCATCAAAGAAGAGATTATCTCGATAGACCAACACCTCATCGGCCAGAATTTCAGAGGGAAGAAATGAGGCGCTTCTCAACGAGCTACACTCAACCTCTTCCTGGCAATAAGGACTGAGTACATCTCGCTGGTAAAGCCAGAGAGGCTTATTCATCACCCGTAAATCACGGGCTGGCTCATTAAAGGGCTCAATGGGAGTTCGGTCTCGAATGATAATTTTCTTCATCTGTTAGAGTTCAACATTAACTCAGTTTTTTACCAAGTTGGGGCTGGAGAATTGAAAAGCAAGAAAATCTGCCAGATTTTCATTAAAAGCTTGCGGTTCATCCAGCATTGGAAAATGCTTGGACCCGGCCATCATTTTTACGCGAGAGAGCGGCGCCTTTTTGGCAATCACATTGGCCTGGCTGGGCGCAACCACATTATCGCCTACCCCGTAAATACCCATAATCGGCCGGTCCACTTTGGGTAACTGCAAGCTCAGGTCGGTTTTGTGTAAGGAGTTGATGCTGGTGAAAAAAGCCTCGAGCGTTGTGCGCGAAATATCATGGGTAACCATCTCGTACCACTCGGGCCAATTTTTTACCACATAGGGGGAGAAAACCTTGATGCCAAATTGCAGAGCGACTGGCATACGCCAGACAAGGGAAGCAATCCAGGGTTTGCCCGCCAACCGTAGAAAGAGATTTAAGGAGTTGCCAACAATAGGAGAACCGACCACAATGGCCCGGCGGACTCGTTCAGGTTTGGTGATAGCCAGGGATATGGCAACCGTTCCCCCCATTGAATGGCCCACAATGGGTGCCGAGTCAATCCCCAAACGATCCATAAATTGGTCCACCAGGCCCACAAAATCGTTAACCTGGTAGCTGCTGCGCCGCTTACCAGAATCACCAAATCCCCAAAAATCCAGGGCATAACACCGATATTGATTTTTAAGGACTTCCATCGTCCTTAGCCAGTACCCCCATGAGCCCAGCCA
>CAYZHI010000087.1:0-10814 GCA_964477335.1 uncultured Caldilineaceae bacterium
AAGAAGGCCGGTTCACTTGAACCGGCCTTGATATATTGTTTGTTGACGGCTTCTACGGTGACGCTTACCAGTTCCAGCGGCCCATCATCCGGCCGCCGCGGCCGCCGCCAGGTTGGCCACCGTTACCGAGATGGTCGCACACTCCGTCGCCATCGGCGTCGGTGAAGCCGGCGCCGCGCCCGCCGCCGCCCGCGCCGGCCAGGTCACAGACCCCGTCGCCGTTCTCATCGACGAAGTTATCGCACACTCCGTCGCCATCGGCGTCGGTGAAGCCGGGGCCACGCCCACGGCCAGGCCCACCGGCGCTCCAGGGCTCACTCAGCCGGGCAGTCACATTGGCCCGCATCGCCGCCAGCATAGCGTCGGCCTGCTCCTGGGTCAACTGGCCGTTAGTTACCAACTCGGCCAGACGCTCGGCCCGCAGGGCCACAAAGGCCTCGACAATGGTTTCCACAGCCACACCCTTTTCCCCGGCCACCTGGGCGATGGTCTGGCCGGCTTGCAACTCGGCCAGCAGCTCGGCGGGGGTCATGCTCAACTGCTCGGCAGCAACGGTAATCAGCGAGCCGGCCGGTCCACCCCAGCGGGGGCCCATCCCGAACCTTGGACCGGAGGCATAGCCCTGCTGCGACCAGCCAGCCGCGCCAAAGCCGCCCCGCATCATCATCGAACCGGGCCCAAAGCTGTCGCCCATCATCGACCCCGAACCGTAAGCAGAATTATCCTGGTTGAGCGGTCCCTGGGCAAAAACTACCGGGGCCAGGGCCAAAACAGCCATTAATAGTACGATTGCTAACAAAATCCACTTTTTCATTGTAACTCTCCTTGATTGGTATGTTTTGCCTGGCCGTTTTGGTCAGACGTTTTTTTACTATTCTGGCTTTAGTGTAACAAGCAATTGTGAAGAAGTTGTGAAGGGTTGGCGAAGGTAGTATAAAGATCCCTATCCATCTTCAAAAACCAGCTTGAGTGCAGATGAAATTGACAATCTAACCTGATTCTTGCTAGACAACTGAACGGTTTTATGTTACAATAGCCTCAATTAGGAGGGGAGAGGGCTCAATTCACAATTTGTTTCCCCTTTAACGTTGTTGCTCGAAAGCTCACCCGCTTTACCGCCTCATCTCCAGGTTACTTTAGAGTCCCTGTCCATCATCAGGCCGACCCCGTAATTCCACTACGGGGCAAAAATAAATCTCTTTTTCAAACAGAAAATAGTAATTTCCGGCTAAGTTGACGGTTTCTACTATGGAAGGTAGAACCTGAGCCTGCTAATATTCTAAGATCATATTTGAGGGTATTTGATAAATTAGTTATTTACCCTCATCCTGGATTTGCCCAAAGATCTGGCTATATTACCGGGCTCCAGTTTCTTAGAAAGAGTCGTCCGTGGTGAAGCTGGCTTCAAGTTTCGTGAGGTTAGAAAAAAACGGACCGGCTGCAGCTATTTTTCGCCAGTAGATGGGGATCGCTTGAGCTATGCCCTACCCCAGTAAACGCCGGCCAGCTTTCCGAGAATCTTAGACCAGAAAGGAGGGAGACCCAGAACCAAATCAAAAAACGGCCTGGTAGTAATATCGACCAGGACGGTAGTCTGGTCGATCTGAAAGCAAAAATTTAGGTGGGAGGGAAAGGATTTTCAGAATGAAACAAAGGGGTTTGTTCTTACTACTGTTGGCCCTGATGCTCATGATGATGAGCCTCAGTACTACGCCGGTCGTTTTATCCCAGGGACCGGAACCGCAACTGAAGATGGTCTTTATTGACGTCGATTCTCCCGGTCAAGTCAAACAATTGGCCCGGATGGGACTTGACATCGCCGCAGTGCGGCCAGGACCGGAGCAAGAAGGCCCGCGCGGGTTATCCGCACCGACCTATCGGGTCGAAGCAGTCGTCTCGGTTCTCGATGAAAAGAAACTGGATAACGCTGAATTTAAGTGGTCTGAAGTTCCCGGTAAGGGACCGGCCAAGAAGGTTGGTGAGTTGTACAACGTCTATCATAGCTTTGATGCCCCGGTTACCGGCATCAAAGCCCAGCTACGCAAGCTGGCCGCTACCTATCCTCGCCTGGTCCAGGTCAGGCCCATTGGCCGCAGCATCCAGAACCGGCCTATTTTGGCGGTACGCCTGACCAACGAGAAGATCAAGGGCAAAAAGCCTCAGGTTCTGTTCCTGGCTACCCATCACGCCCGGGAGTGGGTGGCAACCGAAATGGGCATGCGCTTGATCAAATATCTGGCCTCTAAGTATGGCGCCGATCCGCGGGTGACCAGCCTGTTGGATACGACCGAGGTCTGGATTATTCCGGTCGCCAATCCCGATGGCTACCAGTACACCTTCACCAATGAACGGCTGTGGCGCAAAAATCTGCGCGACAACGACGGTGATGGCCAAATCACTATTGCCGACGGGGTGGACCTGAACCGGAACTTCGACTCCCACTGGGGGCTTGATGACGAAGGTTCCAGCCCTGTCTGGTCTGATGGAACCTACCGGGGCGCCGCGCCCAACTCCGAACCGGAGACCCAGGCGGTGGTCGATTTCGTCCGGGCCAATAATTTCAAATACATCATTTCTTACCACACCTACAGCAACCTGATTCTCTATCCGTGGGGCTGGCAGGTCAAGACTCCCAGCCTGGATGATCCGATCTTTGTGGCCCAGGCTGGCACCGATGACAGTCCGGCCATCTGGGATAATCTCTTGAATCAGGGGTATGATCCGGGTGTTGGGGCTGATTTGTACATCACCAACGGCGACTTTACCGACTGGACCTACAGTCAGGCCGGGGTTCCGTCTCATACCGTTGAGTTTACGTACGGCTATGATCAGGATGGGAACTACTATGGCTTCGAGTTTCCTGATGACGAGGCCATGGTGCAGCAGGTCTTCATCGACGGTCTGAACTTTGCCCTGTCCGTGGCTGAGAGCGCTGCGGACCCGGCCCATCCGGTCTCACCCGTCGACATTGAGACTGAAGATGTTTACCACACCCCGGTGACCATCTCCAACGGGCCGGATCAGATGATTGAAGTGCTGGCTCGCAAGGGATTGGACCTGGAACTCAGATACGCCATTAATGGCGATGAAGAAACCACCGGCTTTGAGGAAGAGTTGGGCGATATCTATAACGACGAGCCGGGGGTCTATTATAGCCGCTACGTCGCCGAAATCAGCGGCCAAAATGCCGGCGATAGCGTGACCTATGGCATTATTGCCGGTGGCAGCCAACTGGGGCCGTATAGCTACAGCGTGAATAGCGCCACGGACTCTGACATCCTGGTGATGGCGGCGGAGGACAACAAGGAGGATCCTGATTACGAGGGCGGACCTATTTATCTGCAATACTACACCGATGCTCTGGACGCGGGCGGCTATGCCTACGACGTTTGGGATGTCGATGCGCAAGGCATACCGACTTATCCGGAGGTGCTGTCACATTATGATACGGTCATCTGGTACACCGGCGATGACTATATCCCCCGCTGGCCGGATGGCTTGGGAACCCAAGAACAGGAAGTCTTGAATATCAGGGATTTCTTGAATTACGATGACGGTCGGCTGTTCGCCACCGGCCAGGACCTGGCCTGGTTGGCGGCCTACGCCGGCTACTACTCCAATGACTTCTTCCAATATTACCTGGGCGCCTTCATGCACGTCGAAGAAGGCGGCATGGATCACGATACCGGTCTACCCTTCGACGTCGTAGGTGAGGCTGGCGACCCGATTTTCGATGGCTTAACTTTCAGCTTGCACAGCGAGAATGTTGAGGAGGAGGATGGACCTGGGGCTGGCAACCAGTACTACGCCGATACCTTCCTGGCGACCAGCTATTTCCTACCCCACTTCGACAATGCCGTGGCGGCTCGTTATCTTCGCCCTGGCGGCCCCTTTGAACCTTACTCCGGCGACTACTACGTCTACAGCCAGATGGCCGACCAGGCCTACAAGCGGCTCGGCGGCACCTTCGCCATCCCCGGCGACTCGCCGTCTTTGAAGTTCTGGGTCTCTTACGACATCGAGACCGATTGGGACTACGCCTTCGTCGAGGTCAGCCCGGCCGGCTCAGGTGCCTGGACGACGCTGCCCGAGGTAAATGGCGCGACAACAACCGATACCGGCGAAAGCTGCGCCTCCGGCTGGGTGGATGAGATCCATCCCTTCTTGGCCAATTACATGGACGCCGCCTGCAACCCGACCGGCGCCACCGGCTCCTGGAACGCCTTAACCGGCAACAGCGGCGGCTGGCAGCAGCTCCAATTTGATTTGTCGCCTTACGCCGGCCAAACCGTGGAGCTTTACATCAGCTACGCCACCGACTGGTCTACTCAAAATCTGGGCGTCTTTGTCGATGACATCGAGCTGTCCGGCTATCCGCTGGAGGATTTTGAGGCCGGCATGGGCAACTGGGGTGTCAGCGTCGCGCCCGGCAGCGGCGCCTTCAACAACTGGAGCCGCATCACCGGGGCCGGCTTCCCGGAGGGACCGGCCATCCGCACCCCGAATTCGGTCTTCCTCGGCTTCGGCTTTGAGGCGATTGACACGGCCGAACATCGCAATGAGGTGATGGGGCGCGTGATCGAGTACCTGAAGTAATAAGACTCAGTAGATCCAATTTTTGACCGTAGCAAAGGCATCCCTGTAGCAAAGGCATCCCTGTAGCAAAGGCATCCCTGTAGCAAAGGCATCCCTATGCCTTTGCGGACGGCACACTTGCACCTGCGCCGCAAGTGCAGGTGTAGGGATGCCGTCCTACGTAAATTTGGATCTACTCAATTCTGCCAGATGCAGTAGCAGAATGGAAGCGGCTCCTCTTGAGGGTTGGGCCAAAAGCCCGACCCTCGGGTCGCTGTGGAGGCAAAAGAGGTTGGGGAAATTTTGGTCGATTGCAGTGCTTATAGCCACTTTCCTGACCTATTGTGGTGCGCCTTTGGCGACCGTTGAGCCGGTCGCTACGCCGGCGCCATTAACGCCTACCGCCGCCGCGCCAACCTCAAGCCCTATGCCGGCGCACAACGCCACGTTTACGCCAACGCCAACCCTGGCGGCGACCGGAAATGAGACTATGCCAGCGCCAACTACAGAATCGCCCAATAAAGAACCACAGTTGAGAATGGTTCTCATTATGGCTAAATCTTCACAGGAAGTGGAGCGCTTGCGCCAGATGAGGCTGGACATTGTCAGAGTCAGAGCCAACCCTGACCAACCCGCCGTTGAAGGGTCGTTATCAGGCGGCTTCATCGTTGAGGCAGTCGTCACGGCGGGTCAGCTCAAAAAGTTAGAGACCTTGGGCTTTGATATTTCTGATGTCGGTTCCAGGCAGAATTAGCGGCGATGAAACGTCCTGAACCGAAGTATTCGCGTAGCAGACAATCGAGCCGAGGCGAACGGGGCCAACCGTCCAATGCGCTTTCAGCTCTGCTGGTGTTTATTGCTCTGACTCTGGTCATAGCAGCTTGTGGGTGCAGTCTCATCGGCCTGAGCTACCAGGCCAGCTCCAACCGGATGATTGTCCTCAATCACCTACCCACTTTAACGTCGACCCCGCTGCCGAGCTTAACCCCAACCCCGGCTTCATCCCCGGTAGTGGTAGTAGACGCTCCGGGGCCGACTGCAACCCCACCAGAGCCGCCACCAGAAGCAGCGGTGGCGCTGGCGGCGTTGCCATCCTCGACTCCAACCGCGGCGGTTATGCCGACCTCTGTACCCCCGTCGCCAACGGTTGCGGAAATTCTTACTCCACCTCCCACTGAAACGCCGTCACTCCCCCCCACCCCCACGCCCACGCAAACCCCTGCCTTACCGACGGCTACGGCCACGCCGGCCTTTGAGTCGGCGGGGTGGTCGTTTGCCAGCGTGCAAAACTATCCCGACGAGTATGGCGAGGGCGTCATCCTCTATGGCGACGTCATCAATAACACCGGCGCCACCCAAGAATTAACGGCCATCACCGGTACATTTTATGACCCGCAAGGTCAACTTGTTGCCGATGAAGGTGATGTCTTCGATTACTGGCCGATCAATATTGTCCCTGCCGGTGGCCGCGTGCCATTTGAGTTAGCTGTGTATGACGTGCAAAGTGTAGCCAATTTCAACCTGGATGTTGGGGCTCAGCCCAGTAGCCAATCGCTGCGGCAAGATTTTGAGTTTTTGGAACTCAACCAGTGGAGCGAGGTGGATAGCTTTTGTCTGGCCGGCAAAGTAAAGAACACGGGCGACCAATTACAGAGTCATTTAGTCATCCTGGCTATTTTGTATAATGCCCAGAACAACGTGGTCAACTTTGGCGACTTCTACGCGCCTGACGTTGAAAATCTGATGGGCGACCAGACTCTGACCTTTGAAGTGTGCTCCGACCCTCGCTTCCAGGAAGTGGCTAATTATGATCTGCGTGCCTGGGGACAATAAATCTGGTTTACCGCCGGGATGTTTATCAGGCGTGAGACCAACCCTCACTGAATGACAGGATACTGCCAAGCTCAGTAGATCCAAATTTACGTAGGACGGCATCCCTACACCTGCACTTGCGGCGCAGGTGCAAGTGTGCCGTCCGCAAAGGCATGGGGATGCCTTTGCTACGGTGAAAAATTGGATCTACTGAGGCTGATAGGGTGGGTTTGTATGTCTTTACCTGCGGTTAGGTTGAGTTTGTTTTACCTTCAGCGTAAACAAGCGATAGTAGGTCAAAAATAACACTGTCGCCCCGCTGCCCAGATACATTAACTTCAGCGCTGTCAGCGAGCTGTCGCTGCCGGCCATCAGGCCGTGGACCAGCGCCAGGCCATAGGTTGCAAAAGCCAGGTAGTGCATAATGCGCCACACTTTCTGGCCAATCTGCTTGCGGACATAGAAGCTGATCGTCAACGCCGCAGTCAGATAAAGGGAGATGGTCCCTAATCCGGTCCAGAACGGTTCATAGGGCGCCAGAAAAGGGATGGCCAGTTGGACGAGATTGAAGTTGATGTAGCGGTCGCCCAGCAAAACGATAGAATGGATCAGCCCAAAAAGCACCGCGCCGATGGACAGAAACTCGTGCAAACCGTAGGCGATGGTAGCCGGCACCAGGCCGTCGGTGATTTTGGTGCTCAGGGTCAGCCCCCACACGGTCGATAGCCACAGCAACAGGTAAGTCACAATTCCCCCGGAACGAGCCATGTACCAAAAAGCCGACGTCTGGCCGGTCAGGGGTAGACCCAGCAGTTGGGCTTCCTGGCCCAGGTAGCGCTGGGCGAAGCCCGGCAGTAGCGTGGCCGCGTTAACGCTGAGTAGCGCCGCCAGGCTGCGGCTCGGCTCGGCTTGGTAGTCGAACCAGAGCCAGAGAGCTAGCAAGGCGATGGCGCCGCCCACGACCACCCCGGCGGCAATCAAAATGATATCCAACAGGGTTCTTAATTCCGACTGGCCTGAAATTTTGGATTGAACAAGCATTTGTTGAGACCTCCTGAAAATAAATTAACAATTCGGATTAGGGCGTGAGGCGTGGGGCGTGAAGCGTGAAAAGCGTAAGGCGTAAGGCGATTACCTATGCTTGCTCTCCGCTCTCCGCTCCCCGCTCCTCGGTCCCCCCATTACGATCCGCCGCTCTGATTTCCGCCCCCTCCGTTCCAGACCGGGGCCGGGGGTGGCGGCGGCGGAGGCGCCGGCAGGGTGGGCAATGGGGCCAGCGCCGGTAAGGAGGCCAAGGTGGGCACTGGCGCGATTTGAATCGCCGCCGGCGCAATTGGCTGGCCCAATTGGGCGACGACCAGGGAGTCGCCCCCTTGTCCGGCCGTGGTTAAGGTCGGTACCAATGTGGGGATGGGCGATAGCTCCGGCAGCGGCGGAATCGTGGGCCAGGGTGTCGGCTGGACTAAAACCCTGGCGTTTGCTGCCGGGCTAACCGGGACCGGCTCGCTGGCCTGGGCTTCTTTATGGTGATCCAGCCGGGCAATCACATCCCAGCCGCCGATGAAGCCCAGCACGCTCAGGGCGGCCAGGGTAACTTTGGCGCTGCCGGTAAAGGCAACACGTTTTCGTTTGGGTCTTGGTTTTTGGCTTTGGTTCATTTTTATTGATAACCTTTTCGAGAGCGATCAGGCATAACCTGACACTGTTTCAGTTTATTACCCCGGCGTGATATTTTGGTGAACCAATGATGACAGTTTTTTCATAATGATTTTGTCAGACCTCAGGGGTTTCTAAAACCCCTGGGGTCTCTTGTCCTATTCAGCATATCCGGCCGGTTCCAGTCTGTCTAAATACTTTTCCAAGCCGGGGGTAACCACAATTTTGGACTCGGCGGTGTAGATCAGCCCTTCGACGCCGGGTAGTTTTTGCAGATAGGCTAACCCCTGGGCTACACCCAAGATGAGCACCACTTTGGCGTAGATCTCGGCCAGCACCGTCCGGTCGGCGATCACGGAGACGGAGACAGCGTCGGTTTGGGCCGGCTGGCCGGTCCGGGGGTCGATCAGGTGGTGCATGATCTGGCCGTTGCGCTGCCAACGTCGCCTGGCAATAGTCGAGGTGGCCAGGGCCTGGTGGTGAAGATAGAGCCGGGCGATAAACTGCTCCGGCTGGAGGGGATGAATGATATCGATTTGCCAGCCTTTCTGGCCGGGCGGAGTCTGGTAAGCAAAGATGTCGCCGCCGGCGTTGATCAAAAAAGGTCCGAGTCCTTGCAAACGGTCGGCGGCCCGGTCGACCGTCCAACCTTTGCCCATTCCACCCAGGTCAAATGCCAGGCCCACCGGTTTATAGATCTCTCGCTTGGGCCGGTTCAATTGGACCGACCGAAACGTGAACGGTTTGAGCGCAGGTTGGGCGGCAGGGTGGCCGTTCCGGGCCAGGTCGACCGCGGCACTGAGCGGAGCCGGCGGCTCGATCAGCTCAAAGCTGCGGTCGTAGCCGGCCTGTTTGAGGGCGTTGAGAATAGTCGGGTCGTAGAGGCCGCCGGTGGCCGCGGCCGCCCACAGGGCCACTTCAACCGCGTCCAGTAACATCGAGCTGGCCTGAAACCGTTCGTGCGGATGGCCGTTCAGACGGGACAACTCGCTGTGGGGGTCAAAGCGGGAGAGCCGTTTTTCCACGCTGTTGAACAGGCGCTGCACGTCGAGCAGCACGGCGCTATCGGTGCGGCTGTAGAGCCAGCTTTGGATTTTAGTGTTCATGGCCCGGAAGGAGTAACCATTCCAATGCCAATCCTGGTCAAGGGGTTGGTCAATTGGGTTCATCATTGTGTTTCATCAATCCAGCCGGCCGGACGAGGTTTGGCCAAAGGTGGCTTGCAGGCCGGTGATTAGCGCTTTGGTTTCAGCCTGGTTCAGACGGGCTTCCGGGTGCATCAAAAGATAGTCCCATAGCGGCATTTCGCCGGCGTTAATCACTTCAACGATCTCATCAACCTCGATCCCTTCACCACCTTCTCTGGCCTCGTCTTCGTCCTGTTCTGCGCCCTCATCCTCCTCGCGACTCTCACCGCGTTGCCACTCGGACAGATTGAGAGCAGCCCGGCCTTCGGCTACGTGATCGGCCACAATCCAAGATACCGGGGCGACTTTTGAATACCACGGCCACCTGGTTTCATTACTGTGACAGTCAAAACAGGCCCGTTCGGCCAGAGCCCGGGTCTGCGGCGAGTCCCAGTTGGGTTCTTGCAGCACCGGCGGATTTGTCCGGTTAACCGGGATGAACTGGATGGCGACAAAACCAATCAAGACGATTCCTACCATAGCTCCGGCAATTTTTAGGATGAGTTTCATACAGAACGTGTGTCCTCCGTTTGAGGTTAAAACTGGTGGCCCATTGAGCCAAATTTATAGATGACTACATTATAATAAGTCTAAATCCGGATTTTGCTACCAGACACTTTTTTATGAGAGAGCCAAATCTGTTACACAGAGAGCACAGAGGAGGCACAGAGCTACACTGAGACCTTAAAAAGCGACATTGATTTAACATAAAGGTCGTTTTTCTCATCAATTCTGTAGTAGTCAACAAGATGTTGCACACATGTCATTCCGAACGGAATGACATGAGCGATCAATTTTTATTTCCGATAAGGATGATATGCAACTGTTCAATATCATCCTGACTACGACATTTTTCTCATCAATTCTCTGTGAATCTCTGCGAAATCTCTGTGAAACTCTGTGTTCCCTAAAAAGTGTTCGGTAGTGAAGTAGTTGTCTTGTTCCTTTGCTACATGTCAAATCGTGTTTATGTCCGTTAGCAAAAATCCGGATTATGAAAATTTAATGAATTTCTGATGAAAAATTTCACGACTCAACTATGATTGGCGAGACCGGGTTAGCGTGGCAGGCAAGCTCCTGTCTACGATCCACCGGAGGCGCCGCCGCCGCCACCGGCACTACCGCTGCCGGAACCACCATTGCCACCGTCGCCGGCCAGTTGCCATTTGATCAGGAAGGGCTGGCTGTCGCGGCCGGTATCGGCGATGAAATGTTTGGCGTCGCCTTCCAGGTAGCCTTTGACAATGCCAATTTGCCAGGTATACAGGCCGGGCGTCCAGCCGCTCCAGGGGCGGAGTTGATATTCGGGCGATTTACTCCAATCGACAAAGACCGAGTCGTTGCTGCCCACAGGTTTGATTTTGATGTCAAAGAATTCATCGGGGGCCAGTTCACCCCCAAAACTCCAGCGCAAGATAGTGTTGCCAAACACATCGACGCCATCCGGGGGCGAGTAGCTCACCGGCAGGTTGCCGCCAGGCATGAGCCGGACGGTTGGCGCAACTGGGATGGGCGCCAGGGTCGGCAAAGGTTGCCGGATCGGGGCCCAGCTCGCCGGGGTTGGCCAGGGTGTGGGGCTTGGCC
>CAYZHI010000088.1:0-8321 GCA_964477335.1 uncultured Caldilineaceae bacterium
TCTTGGGCATTTCCGCAGCCGGCGCTTCAGCCGCCGGAGCCTCGGCTGCCGGAGCCGGCGCTGGAATATTGGTTCCGAACTGGGTGTTCAACCACTCCACAGCCTCGGCTTCCGGCATCGTCCAGTAAGAGATGTTGTAGGCCTTGTAGAAATGCTCGTTGGCCGGCTGAGAGGTCATCGGCTCCTTGCCGGAGGCCACATCCATAATCAGATCGATCCGACCCTGGGCCGTCTCGACCGGCGGCAGCCCCATCGACAGCTTCAACGAGCTGTTCGGATCGTACACCTGCTTCATCTCGACTTCATCAAAATCGACGCTGGCCACAATCTCGGTCAGCGGCTTGCCATTGTCCATCTTGCCCCGCCCCGCCTGGGTCAGAGCCGCCATCGTCCCCACCGTCAGGTTCGAGGCTTCCGAGTAGATCAGGTTGACCTCCGGATGCTGGGTCACCAGGTCCAGGATGATCTGCTTGGCCGTGTCGGGCCCCTTGCTCGCATCCAGGCAGCCCAGATCCGTCGCCGTCGGATCGACCGACAGCACACCCTGGACGAACGGATCGGTCCGACCCGACTTCACTTCGGTGTGGTTCGGCCAGCCCAACTCCGCCATCACAATCGGCTTGTCAGGGTGGGCCGCTTTCCACTGCGTGGCCATCTCCGCGCCCATGGCGAATGATACGCCGGCCTCGTCGCTGCGGGCCACCGGAATACCCGTGTCGGCCAGCGGGCTAAAGAAGGAGGTCATGATGATACCCTTATCCAGGGCATCGAGCACGCCGGGCTTGGCCGCTTCGGCGTCCCAGATATGCAACGTGGCCGCATCCATCCCTTGCGCCACCACCTGGTCGACGTTCTGGGTCATCACCGCCGAGTCGGACTTGCCGTCGAACACGAACACCTCGGCGCCGTACTTCTCCATAGCGTATTTCTTGGCCTCGGTGAACTGCGCCTGGTGGAACACGTTCGACAGGTCCGATACAAAGAAGGCGATCTTCTTGGGCATTTCCGCAGCCGGCGCTTCAGCCGCCGGAGCCTCGGCTGCCGGAGCTTCGGCGGCCGGCTCTTCGGCCGGGGCGGGCTGGGCTGGCGCAACAGGGGCGCAGGCCATAAAAACGAGACTGGTGAGCACCAGCACGGCCAATAGAACAAACAAATTCTTTTTCATCTTAGTTTCTCCTTTTTTCAGAACGTCTTACTATCTATTCTTCGTTTGGACAAAGGTGAATACATAGTTGAACAGCTACTATGGCTGATATTGCTTCCTATCTATGCTGCCTCCTTTCGTCTGGAACTTCCTCAAAAGAGAACCGGCGTCCCTCTCAGCGGTAAGAATGTGTTTCTCAAATCGAATCTGGCTAAAAATCAGCTCTCGCATGTCACTCTGAGCGACCAGCGGGAGCGAAGAGTCCCTGAAACCGCTGCTTGTAAGAGACCTTTTGGGGGATTCCTCGTCGCTTTGCTCCTCGGAATGACATTTAAGAAACACGCGCTAAGCCCTACTTCAACTAGTATCCACCCCAACCCAACTCGGCTTCAACCGATAAATTTGGGTTCGACCAGCCCTTTGACATCGGTTTGAACACAGAACAGGTCACCGGCCCAAGGCTGGTTCTGGCGATCTGCCTCGCTGAGGCCGTACCAGGCGCTGTTGATATAGAGTATGTCCAACTGCTCACCGCCAAAGGCGCAACGAGTTACATTTTGAACCGGCAGGTGGATTTCACGCTCGATCTTGCCGGTGGGGTCGTAGCGCGTCACTTTCCAGCCGCCCCAATGAGCATTCCAAACAAATCCTTCACTATCGACAGTGATCCCATCAGGAAAACCGGCTGCCTCCGGCACCGACGCGAAAATCCGGCGATTTTCAACTGCTCCGGTCGCCGGATCGTGGTCATAGGCTAAAATCTTGCTATGGAACATATCAACGAAATAGAGGGTTTTACCATCGGGACTTAACCCCATCCCATTTGAGGTGGCAAAGCCGGTATCGAGCTGGTGGACCGAACCGTCCGGGTCCAGGCGGAAGAGGGAACTGTCGGGGGCGTTTAGATCGGCTTCGTTGACGGTGCCGGCCCAGAAGCGACCGTGGCGATCAACCACGCCATCGTTAAAGCGGATATTGGGCTGGTCGGCGACCGGATCGACGACAAATTCATAAGCCCCGGTCTGCCAATTCCAAAAGGCCAAACCGTTCTTGGCGGCAGTAATCCAGCCGCCGCTCGCCCTGAAACCGAAAGCAGTCATAGGGAAACCGGGTTGGCGAATTTCATGTTGGCCGGTGGCCGGTTCATAGCGATGAACGCGGTTGCCCTCGATGTCAACCCAATACAGGGCTTGCTCAGCAGCATCCCACAAGGGACATTCGCCCAATTCATCCTGTGCGGTCAAAACGTGCTCTACGTTGCTCACGGGGTGATCTCCTTTGTTCACAATTCCCGCCCTGGCCTCTCCTTCCGGTTGGGAGGAGAGGTTTGAGGTAGGGACTAGACCTTGAGTTGGCTCACCAATTTATGGAGTTCAGACTCCTCGATCGGATAACTATGGTCCGGGGTAGGATAGGCGCCGCTTTCAACTTCCTGTCGAAAATCGGTCAGGGCCGTAATGATCGCCTGGGCAATGTCGGCGTAGACTTTGAGAAAACGGGGGGAAACACCTTTGAACAGCCCTAACATATCCTGCGTCACCAGGGCCTGGCCGTCACAAGCAATACCGGAGCCAATACTGATGGTCGGGATATCCAGACTGCGGGTGATGATTTCAGCCAGGCGGGCCGGCAGACATTCCAACACCAGGGTAAAAACACCGCTACTGGCCATTTCCACGGCGTCGTTGATCAGTTCGCGAGCCGAGTCGGCGTCGCGGCCGGGCAGCTTGAAGATGCCCGACTGGATGATCTTTTGCTTGGTGATGCCGATATGGCCAAGCACCGGGATACCGGCGCTGACGATGGCCCGGATCAGCACCCCGGCCTGCCGCGTCCCTTCCACATGGACGCCATCGGCGCCGCCTTCCTTCATCAGCCGGGTGGCATTGTGAACGGCTTCGTCAAGTCCATTGTAAGAGCCAAAGGGCAGCGTGGTTATCACCAGACAGTGCGGCGTCCCGTTGCGGACAGCCCGGCTGTGGTAAATCATCTCTTCGACGGTGACGGAGACGGCCTCAGGCCGGCCATTACCAACGGTGCCGACTGCATCGCTGACCAGGACGATATCCACCCCGGCCTGCTCAATGAACGAAGCCATCGGCGCGTCATAAGCCGTCAACATGGTGATCTTCTGCCCCTGCTGCTTTTTTCTGATGAGGGCAGTGGTAGTGACTTTACGCCGATTACTCGCTGACATAACCTTACTCTACCGCGGCCGGAATGATCTGTTCAATGTTGAGATGGGGACTGGGCAAAATCCGCACCGAAATTACTTCCCCAATCCGTTGAGCGGCCTTGGCCCCGGCCTCGAGGGCCGTGCGCACCGCGCCCACATCTCCCCGCACCATCACCGTCATATAACCCCCACCAATGGCGCGTCGGTGCAGCAGGGTGACGTTAGCCGCTTTGGCCATCGCATCAGCCGCCAGAATACAGGCCACCAGCCCTTTGGTCTCGATCATACCCAGGGCTCGCAGCGCCGGGTCCAGCTCGCCCGTTTCCGGGACGGCCGGTTGGTTATTGGTCACATCTGCCATAGGTTATTCCTTTCTAAACTCAGTAGCTTCTTGAACTTGCAGGGAGTCTAAAATACCAACGATGGCTGCATCGACTGGTGAGTTATTATGACCGGTTGCCGCCCGGGCCGAGCTGCCTTGACTGATAATCACCAGCTCGTCTGCGCCGGCATCCACCAGGTCAACCGCCAAAAATGGCTGGCCGATGAAGTTGCCCTGGGGATCGGTCTGGCAGACCAGCAACAATTTGGTTGTTCTCAGGAGATCGTGCTTCAGGGTGGCCACAGCCGAGCCTACTACTTTGGCGATAATCATAACCTACCTCTCCTTAACTTGAAGCACCTTTGCCGCCCAGCCGCTTGACCAGACCGACCAGTTGGTCTACCACCGGGTTAGCGTTGGAAGCAGCCGGGTTTGAATTTGAAACGGCACCAACCGGTTGAGACTGCGACCCCCTCAAGGGTGGGTGTTGGCAACCTTTCGGCTTACCTCGCAACCGGACAGGGGGCGTCGGAAGTGAGGTCGGTCTGGATACGGGCGTCGCCGCGGGTGGAGTTGGGGATAAGCGAGTTGGCGACCCAACGGGGCTGTGGGAACGGTTGATGATGGTAATACCCAACTGGTCGGCCATATGCCTGGCCAGGTCGGTGAGCACCATATTGTCGCTGATGACCAGCTCAGTTTTGCCCTGAGCGGCCAGATTCTCAATATCCTGGGCAGTCCAGAAATTTTTCACGCCGCTGCTCCTCCTCGGCCGTTAAATTCAGCGGCCGCTCAAACTTTCAATAGCCTGAATAGCCGCGTCGCGCCCAACTCTAACCTCAGCTTCGGTCCCGGCAATGTACAACCGGCCAAAGCGCCCGGCTGGCTGGTAATGCACCAGGGTGATGTGAGCCGCTTTCTCGGCCTCATTGGCGGCCAGCATCACATAAGCCGCCGGCACCACCTCGATCACGCACAGGGTTTGCCCCCGCAGCAACAGACCGCCGCGGCTGGCCTGGTTGACCAGTTGGGCCTCGTAGGCGTCAACATCGGTCACCATTTTCACCGCCACCACCTCAGGTTTGATGCGGTCGGCTTCGGTCACACCAAAGCGAGCCAGGGCTTCGCGACCGGCCACCTGGACGGCTTCCTGGAAGAAACCGTGAATTTCCAGCGTGCCGTACTCCCGCTCCACCCGCAACAAGCCCGGCCGGACCTCAGTAGTTTTGAGCGCCGCATCCAGAACCTCATACACATCGCTGGCCGGCGCCAGTTCCATAAATATCTCGGCCATGCCCTCTACGGGAACGTCACCTTGCAACAAAATGCCGGTCAGCGCCGCGTACTGGGGCTGCATCGAGTCGATCAGAATATAGGTTCGTAGTTCCATAAGCCTCGTTCCTTAAGCGTCCCTATCGAGTCGCCTGTTTAGTCAGCCAGGGCGCGGACGACCGCGGGCGGTCCCTGGTGCAACAGCTTTTCCACCGACCGGTGCGGGCGAGCGATTACATAAGCGGTAACCAGCTCACCGGCTCGTTTGGCCGCGGCCACGCCGGCATCCACCGCCGATTGGACCGCCCCAACCTCGCCCCGGACCATAATGGTGACATAGCCGCCGCCAATTTCCTCCTGGCAGAGAAGCTGCACATAAGCCACCTTGCTCATGGCATCAGCCGCCTCGATTGAGGCGACCAAGCCCCTGGTTTCAACCATACCTAATGCGGTTGTCTGTAATTGAACTGTTGCCATGAAGGTCAATCCCTCCGTATCTGTTTACCTAAATGGTGCCGAATATTTGATTGGCTGCGCCTATGCCGCTGTTAATATCTACCCAACTACCCAGCTGGCGTAAGGCGTTGCCGGTCGCAAGTAAAAGATCGATGACCCGGCCGGGCGATAAATCGGCCAGTTGGGCCGGATCGAGATAGAACGTACTGCTGGACATTGGCCCAAAAGCGTGGCTTTGACCAAAAATTTGGGCCATACTTTGCATCAGCTCATTCGCCTGAATCCCATCGGGACAGTGGATGGTAGTGATGGTGCCCTGGCAGAATCGCTGCGGCGAGTCACAACCGGGACACTCCCGGCCGTCCACGGTCAACAAAAGGCCCATCTCACTTACACCCCAACGAATCGCCGTAGCGGCTGTCTCGGCCAGGGCGGAGCCGCCAGGCCTGTAGCCGGCAACCGGCGCCCCACCCCACAGCCGGGCGATAGTCGACCGGAATTCGTTGGCAGCAGCAGCCGGATCCGGCGCCTGATGGATGGCTCGTCCGGCGATGAGGATTGAAACCGGCAAATCCTGGAAGAAAGGCAACTTATCGAGGGTAATACCGCCCGTAACCGTAATTTTGAAGCCCATGTCGATCAGTTGGCGGATCACGACCTTGTCGGCCTCTTCCCACTGCCGGGCAAAAGTTTGCTCATCCCAGCCGCGATGATAGACCATCCGCTCCACGCCAACCTGTTTCCATTCCTGGGCCCGGGCCAGGATATCGCGAACGCCGGTCAACTCCATCAACATCTCTTTACCCATCTGGCGGGCCATCTTAACCGCCAGCTCGACCGTGGCCAGGGCTGCCCCACCGATAACTGTCATGAAATCGGCGCCGGCCTCAAAGGCCATTTTGGCCTCCAGGTCGCCCACATCGGGCGTTTTGAGATCTGCCAGAATCAGCTTATCGGGGCAAACTTCCCGGATGGCCCGGACAGCCTCCATCCCGGCGGCTTTGCACAACGGCGTACCAATTTCGATCACATCGACATAGGGGGCTACCTTGACCGCCATAGCAATAGCCGGGGGCAGAGAGAAATAATCGAGGGCTATCTGTAACAAAGGTACTGACTGGTTTGAAGCTTGTGAGTCTCGCCGTAACATTGTCGATCTACAAGTCCCTTCAGTCTAAAGAGGTTAATGATCTACAGAAAAATTTATCGATATGATTGCTTGTTATTTTTTGGAGAAAGTGTGTTCACAATTGTGAATTATAATCACATATGTAATTCAGGCAAATTCATAGTACCGCTTTGATCTGGTAAATGGTAGTGACATTTGTCATCTAAAATTACGACAAATGTCACATTATTATGGGTTTTAGAGTAATATAGTAAGTCGCCTATTGACACAATGACAAAATCAGCGTATACTGACAGTGTAAATTGCTTCACATATGTGAAATCATTTCACCAAAGTTAGTAGCCATTAGAATTAGTTCAGTCAGGCTCGGTTTGGTTCAGGTTCAGTCTGCGGGTATAATATGGGCAAAGTGTAGCCTCATCCGCAACTACCATAAATAACACAAAAATATACGAGGCCGACCATGGACTTAGACGACGAGCGCTCAGTTTACCTGGCTCAAATCGCTTCACTGTACTACGACCACAACAGGTCACAGCAAGAAATTGCGGAGGAGTTTGGCGTTTCCAGATCGGCTGTGTCGCGCTTCCTCACCGAAGCCCGCGACCGGGGCATCGTGGAGATTATTGTCCATTATCCCTGGCGCACGTCGCCGCAATTGGAACAGGAACTTGTTTCCACCTTCAATCTTAAAGCAGCCCGGGTGTTACAACGAGAAAAGAAATCCTACGAGGAAATGTTGGAGGGATTGGGCGTCCTGGCGGCTCGATATCTTGACAATGTGTTACACGACGGCATGATCATTGGTATCTCCTGGGGCACTGCCTTATACCAGATGATCAAGGCTATGCGGCCGCGCAATTTACCGGGCGTGGAAGTTATCCAGGCCATCGGCGCTACCGGGGCGCAGGTTGAACCAACCGACGGACCCATTCTGGCCAGGCTGCTGAGTAACCGGCTGGGTGGATATGCGCGCTACCTCCATGCCCCCCTGATTGTGGACAATGAGGTTGGGCGGGATACGCTGCTGCAAGATCGCAATATTCGCGAGACCCTGGCGCGAGCCAGGCAGGCTGATATTATGATCGTGGGCATTGGTACACCCAACTCAGAACTTTACAGTCTATTGCGCGCCGGCTATGTAGATGAAACAGAAGCACAGCGTATTCGCGATGCAGGCGCTGCGGGTGATATCTGCGCCCAGCATTACTCATTGACCGGTCAGTGGCTGGATATTGAAATCAATCGGCGGGCGGTAGGCATCACCCTGGATGCTTTGGCCGGCATCGACCGGGTCATTGGGGTGGCCGGCGGTTCTCAGAAGGGCGCGGCCATCCTGGGCGCGCTGCGAGGGCGCTATATAAACGTATTAGTTACCGATGACCAGGCTGCCCAGAAAATATTGGCCCTACACCGGCCAAATTCTAATTTTTCGAGTCAGCGCGTTGACACCCACACCGATTTCACCTCGGTATAGGCTTCGATCACTTCCCGGCCGTTGTCACGACCGTAGCCGCTGCCTTTGAAGCCGCCAAACGGTACGGCGGGGTCAAACAGATCATAGGTATTCACCCAAACCACGCCGGCCCTCAGCCTGGCTCCCAGCCGATGGGCGCGGCCTACATCACCCGTCCACACCCCGGCAGCCAGGCCGTAGACAGTATCATTGGCCCGCTCGATGACTTCAGCCTCAGTTTCAAATGAGAAAATCGGCAAGACCGGCCCGAAAATTTCCTCGCGAGCAATGACCATCTCATCCCGCATATTGGTAAAAATGGTCGGCTGGATGTAAAAGCCACGGCCAAAGTCACCGGCGGTCAAC
>CAYZHI010000088.1:8331-10812 GCA_964477335.1 uncultured Caldilineaceae bacterium
GGCCGCCGCAGACCAGGGTGGCCCCCTGTTCCTGGCCGCTCTTGATGTAATTGAGAATAGTATTGGTCTGGGTTTGGTCCACAATGGGGCCAAGCTCGGTGGCCGGGTTGAGGGCGTGACCGATTCTGGTCGCCTGGGCCAGCTCAACCAGCCGGGCGGTCACCTCATCGAAAATTGGTTTTTGGACGAACAGGCGCGCCCCGGCCACGCAACTCTGGCCGGTATTACCGAATGCAGCCTTAAAAACGCCGGGCAGGGCCTCGTCCAGATTGGCATCTGCAAAGATAATGTTAGGGGCTTTGCTGCCCAGCTCTAGCGCCAGCCGCTTGAGATTGCCGGCCGAGGCCCGGATGACGCTGCGCCCCACCGCGGTGGAGCCGGTTACCTGGAGCTTATTGATGTCGGGATGTTCGGCCATCGCCGCGCCGATCACTGTCCCCGGCCCGGTGATGATATTGACCACGCCCGGCGGCAAGCCGGCCGCCTGCATTAGCTCGCCCAGCCGCACCACCGCTAAAGAAGCCAGTTGGGCCGGTTTAAGAATCACGGTATTGCCACAGGCCAGGGCCGGCGAGACCTTTTGCATGGCGTGGATGAGCGGGTAATTCCAGGGAATGATGATGCCCACCACCCCAACCGGTTCGCGGCGGGTGTAAACAAAGTGATTGGGGATAGAAACCGCCGGGGTTTCTCCGGCAATTTTGGTTGGCCAACCGGCAAAATTGTACACCAACCTGGTCGCGGCCGGAGCGTCGATGAGGCGAGTATGGCTGATGGGTTTACCGTTGTCAATCGATTCCAGTTCAGCCAATTCATCACTGTGGGCGGCAATCAAATCGCCGATGCGACGTAGCGAACTTTCACGTTGGGCCGGCGTGAGTTGGCCCCATGGGCCGTCTAACGCCCGCCGGGCCGCCGCGACCGCCCGGTCCACATCTTCACGCCCGGCCGAAGCCAGTTCGGCCAGCTTTTGCCCATCAGAAGGATTAATGCTGGCGTATGTTTTACCGGATGCGGCGCCAACCCATTGGCCGTCAATCAATAGCTTGTGCGGCGATTTCGCCAGAAATTCGGTTGTGGGGGGAGTAACAAGATAATCTGACATCTTTAGACTCTCCATTCAGTAAATCGGTTCGGCGCGAACAGCCCCAAGTCGACCGGCAAGGGTTCGTGCAGCAGCATGCGAGCCATCCACTCACTGACCAATGGCAGCGCGGTAATCGTTTGCATAAAACCGGCCGCCACAAAAAGGTTAGCCCGTTCCGGCCACCAGCCAATGATCGGTTCCTCATCGGGCGTGAAGGGGGTGGGCGCTCCCCAGGCGCGCGCCACGCGTACACCGGCCAGGGCCGGGTACAGTCGAAGCAGGCCGGCGGCGATGCCGGCTATGCCCCAGGCGCTGGAGCGACGGTGCAACTCGGCCGTCCGGGTGATGGCTTCAGTGACGACGAGCGCCCCGTTTGGTTCGCGAGTGAAGCCAACGGCGACGGCGCGACTTTTGCCATGAATCGTCTCGTAGAAATCGGCCATTTCAATGGTATGGTTGAGGGTTAATGAAACCGGTTCGGTCACGCAAGCCTCGGCGTGAATGTGGTCGATAGGTACATTTACCCCCGCCAGGCGGGCCACCCTGGCCGTCCAAGCGCCACACATAATCGCCACATGCGCGGATGTAAAACGCTCTCCCCCCGCCTCGACCGCTGCCACCCGATCGCCTTCGACCTGCATCGCCGTTACGGGGGTTCGAGGGCGCAACACTGCCCCCAGGCGCAGGGCTGCTTTGGCAAAAGCCCAGCAGAATCGAAAGGGATTGACCATACCTTCGAGCGTATAGGCTGCGCCCAGAAAGCCGGCCGAGTTCAGGTATGGTTCAGCCGTTTGTAGTTCGGTCAGGTTCAACAGCCTGGTCGGGATACCGGCGGCGGTCAGGGTCAAGGCCCGTTGCTACCAGGCGGCCCACAACTGCGGCGAATTGATGAGGCACAAAAGGCCGGTTCGACGCCACTCGAACGGAGCGTCCAACTCCTCTTCAAGGGTCGCAAACCGGGCCAACCCGTCCCGAATAAGCCGGAGGTTGAGCGGGTCAAGGTGCCCTTCAGCCACCTGAGCGCGGCCGGAGCATGCCGCCGACGAACCGCCGCCCAACTCAGCCGCCTGGAGCACCAGGGGACGCGCCCCCAGCCGAGCCAGATGATAGGCGGTAGACAAGCCCACCATCCCCCCGCCTACGATGATTACGTCAAAACTCTTGGTCACAGCAACCCCCTACCGCTGAGCTTCAACAACCATATCGTCAGTCATACCCGGTTGGCGAGGGAAAGCTTCCAAGGTCTGCCGTCATCTCAAACAAATAAAAACCCTGCCGAGTTTTGGCAGGGTAACGTTGGCCAACAAACGGCCGTACTGAAATAAAAAACCGGAACTTTAATAGCCACCCGTCGGAATTGAACCGACAACCTGCTCATTACGAATGAGCTGCTC
>CAYZHI010000089.1:0-10756 GCA_964477335.1 uncultured Caldilineaceae bacterium
AGGCTGAAGTGAACCAGGATATAGAGTGATAACTCAAGCGATGGCGAAAAAGGAGTGAGAAAAATGGCGCTCAGAGGGTAGAGGACGCCGACCTGGCTTTCGGCCAGCAAGGGAATGCCGGTGTCTTCATAGGGGTCCCACAGGGGCACCCGGCCGGCCAGCCACTCGGTTGCGGCAAAAAGATGGCGAGGAAAATGAATCCAGGTGAGGTCAGTTTTGTAGAGGGTTTGCTGACCAAAGATGATTTCTGGAAAGGCCAAAACGGGCAGGCAGAGAAACAGAGCCAGTAGCCCTAGCAGTCGAACACGGCGGCCGGAAACGGGGAAATTGACCAGATGATTGCGCCACCAGGCCGGCCGATAGATGCCTTTCGTATTCATAGGGGCTGATTTTATATGAATTTAAAGGGTCAGGCAACATTGCCGCTGGGACGGCTGTGTCCAGGATTTTGGGCAGGTACGGTGACCGGCGCTTGAGTCAATCGTAAGCGCCGGCCACCTGTATGATAAGGAAGGCGGTCTTTCTCAATCGAGCGGCTGGTCGAGTCCGGCTTCGGCCAACCAGGCCAGATAATCGTCATAGCTGTTTAGCCAAGCGGCTCGATCGAGGAAGCTTTTGAGCGACGGGCTGGTCGCCCGCAGTTGGCGCAGTTGCGGGCCGATCGGATCGATCGAGGCCGGGCTGGTGGCGTAGGAACCGTGAAAAGCAAAGTAGGCCTGGTTGAGTTTGTGCAGGCTATAGCCCTGTTCCACCAGCTTCAAACGTTCTGCTTCCATATAGGCTTCAGCCTGCTCGATCTTACCCTCGGCCAGCAGCCGGTCAACCTGCTGGCGGATGCGGCGCATCGCCAGGTCAAAAGGCGAAGGTTCAAGCGGAACCGGTTGGCCGGTATCGTCCAGGGGCGGCAACTGGCCGGCCCACCCTGGGTAGTAGCGGTTGATGACCTTGCGGCCAATTTCTTCGCCCACGATGTCGGCGGTGGTTTCATTGATGGTGGTCAGCCGGGGATATGTCTGGTAACCCCAGCCGATGTTTGAAGGGAAGGTATAGAAGTAGTTGTGGACCCATTCGTGGGCAATCACCTCCACCAGCCAGGGCAGCCAATCGCTGGTGATGACCATAGTGGGGTAGCTACCCAGCCCGCCGACATCGGTTACGTAGCTGGAAATGTCGCCCCGCCGGTCAAGGCTGTCCTCAATTTCAAAGCGTTGCTCGGTTGTCAGGCCGGGTTGCAGACCGACATAATGCTGCTTTTCGATCCGATCACGCGGCGAGAGAATAAGCGCGGTGGGCGGGTCGGTCAGGCGGAACGCTACCGGCGGGAAGGGTTGCCCGGCCACCGTGAAACCTTCCTCTTTTAGAACTGCTTCTACCTGCCGTGACAAAACGGTTTCCACCTGCGGCAATAGTTGCGTTTGGGTAGCGACCAGCCCGGCCAACTCCTGCTCCAGGGAAGTTATTTCGGACCGGGTCTGTCCCGAGCAAGCCGGTTGGCCGGCCAGTGGACAGGCGGCATAAAGCTGGTTGAGCTGCTGGGCCAACTGGCGGCGGCTCTGTTCAACTTCCAGAAAGTTGTCCACCAGCGCCCGTTGCTCAACTTCGGTCGCAGGCAGGCGCGTTGGGATCAAGCGTCGCCAGATTTCACTGGCCACGGCTTTAGACTCCCAGTTTACAAAATCAAAGCGATGGGGAGCGGTTACGCGGTCGACCTGGACCAGCAAAGCTCGTTCGGGCGGGGCAGCGGCCGCGCCCAGACCAAAAAAGAGAAGCAGGAACAGGAGCAGCCGGAAGGTTAGCCGCTTCAGTCGCCGGAGCATTTTTGGTTTTTTTGTAGCCGGTAACCAGAGCATCACTGTAGAGTTCAACAGTTTGGAATAGTTATCTTTTCTGAGTTTATTGTGCTATTCCAATATTAAGTGCAGATGAAAGATCCCATACCGGTCGCCCGAATGAGCCAGATTCAGCCGGGCCAAGTGGACGATCCCTTATTTTTGACTATAATTCCTACTCATTCTGCCCGTTAGCCTTACTGGGCGGCCAAAGATCACCAGATTTTTGGGTGTTATTGCAGCTTAACATCGAGTAAAATAGTAGTCAATAATTGTGCTTGAATTCTTACCAAACTTAAACTTGGATGACGATCTCGAATGACTGACTACAGACTACTTGTGCTCGATGTTGATGGTACATTAATAGGTGAAGGCGCTTATCCCTCGCCGCGAGTTAGTGAGGCCATTGCCGCGGCCAAAGCCCGGGGCGTTCAGGTTGCTCTGAGTACCGGCCGGGCCACCGAGGCCTGCTATCATTTGTTCAAGCAGCTCAAGCTGGATGGTCTGCATGTTGTTTTTGATGGCGCGGCAGTCGTGGAGTGGCCGAGCAATGATCTCATCTTTTTGCGGGCCTTGCCGCCGTTAGCCGGCAAACGGCTCATCGAACTGGCCCGGAAATATGATCTGTTTTTGGAGATTTATGCCCACGATTTCTACTTCATTGAGAAAGTGGGACTGTTGGCGGACCATCAGCGCCAGAAGTTGCAGATCAATCCCCTGGTTACCGATCTGATGCGGCTGGTCAATCGAATCAAGATAGTCAAGGGACAATTGTTGGCGGCCAATCAGGACGAAAAGTTGCGGGCCGATATCGTCAGTCAGGAGATGGAACAGTATTGCCAGATGTCGTGGAGTCTTGATCCCAGCAACGGTATTTATTTTGGCAACGCAATTTCCAGGCTCGCTTCTAAGGCCAAGGCTCTGCGGGATATGATTGAATATTTGGGCGTTAGGTTTGAGGAAGTTCTGGCCGTTGGCGATTCTTTCAATGACCTGTCTACATTTGAGGTTGCCGGGACCAGAGTGGCCATGGCCAACGCCCCGGAAAGCTTGCAGAAGTTGGCCGACTGGATTGCCCCGCCGGTTAGTCAAGATGGGGTAGCGGCAGTTATCGAGAAATTCATTCTGTAATACAATCTCTACCAATCGGGAGAAACTGAAAAAGTGACCAATACAATCGCACCCTATCAACAGACGCGCTGGAACCTGGCGGCGCTGCTGCCGGCGGCGACTGGCCCGGCGGTCGAGGAAGTCGTTGACGAGTTGGAGCAGGTGACGGCGGCGATTGAGACCTGCCGGCCAACGCTCTCACCGGAACTGGCGGGTGAGGCTTTTGCCGAAATCCTCCGCCAGGTTGAGCGCTTTGCCGAGTTAGCCAATCGCCTGGGCGCTTACGGCCAGCTCTGGTTTTCCGAAGATACCCAAAATCAAAAAGCTTTGGCTTTTTTGGGCCGGATGGAACAGTTATTGACCGAAGCCCACAATCGCATTCTCTTCTTCAGTCTGTGGTGGAAGGCGCTCGATGATGAACCAGCCGAACGGTTGCTGGCCTATGCCGGCGATCTGCGCTACAAACTGGAGCAGGATCGCCTGTTCAAGGATCATACGCTGACCGAGCCTGAAGAGAAAATCGTCAATCTCAAGGATGTCAACGGGATCAGCGCGCTGGTCAACCTGTACGATATGATGACCAGCAAATTCGTTTTTGAGCTTGAGGTCAACGGTGAGAAGAAGAGGTTGACCCGGGACGAGCTGATGGTCTACGTCCGCAACCCGGATCCGGTCCTGCGTCAGGCGGCCTATCAGGAGCAGTTTCGGGTTTACGAGCAAGAAGCCACCGTTCTGGCCCAAATCTATATTCACCGGGTGCGAGATTGGGCCAGCGAGAATGTGAACCTGCGTCACTTCACCGCCCCTATCGCCGTGCGTAACCTGTCAAACGATATCCCGGACCCGGTGGTTGATACCCTGCTGGCCGTCTGCGCCGAGCAGTCGGCGTTGTTCCATCGCTACTTCAAATTGAAGGCCGGCTGGCTTGGTCTGGACAAACTGCGTCGCTACGATTTATATGCCCCGCTGAGTCAGGAGTCGGACAAGGAGATTCCTTATGGTCGGGCGGTCGATATGGTGCTCGACAGCTTCAGCCAGTTCTCACCGACGATTACCAACCTGGCTGAGCGTGTTTTCAAGGATGGCCACATCGACTCGCAGATTCGCCCGGGCAAGCGGGGCGGCGCATTTTGCGCCGGGATTCTGCCAGGGGTAACCCCGTGGGTGCTGGTCAATTACACCGGCGAACCGCGCCAGGTAGCCACCCTGGCCCACGAACTTGGTCACGCCATCCACGCCCTGTTGGCTGCCGACCATTCGGTGCTGACTTTCCACTCAGCCTTGCCGATGGCTGAAACAGCCTCTGTTTTTTGTGAAATGCTGCTGACCGATCGCCTGCTGGCAGAAGAGAAGGAGCCGCAACTTCGCCGCAGCTTGTTGGCCGAAGCGGTCGACGATGCCTATGCCACAATTTTACGCCAGGCCTATTTTGTTATCTTTGAGCGGGATGCGCATCGGCTGGTGGCCGAAAATCAAACGATGGACGAGCTTAACCAGCATTACCTGGCCAATCTATCCCAGCAGTTTGGCGACTCGATTGATCTCAGCGATGATTTTCAGCGCGAATGGATCTGCATTCCACACATCTACCATACCCCCTTCTACTGCTATGCTTACAGCTTTGGCCAACTGCTGGCTTTGTCGCTGTACCAGCAGTATAAAGAAGAAGGTCGCACTTTTGAGCCGAAATTGCGCCAGATTTTGGCTTACGGCGGCGCGGCCAGCCCCCAGCACATCTTGACCGAGGCCGGGGTCAATATGGCTGATCCTGATTTCTGGCGCAGCGGTTTCAAAGTGGTTGAACGGATGATCGACGATCTGGCCGAATTGTCTTGAAATGAAACAAATCAGATCGACGCCAAACCCAGGAGAATGAAGACAAGATCATAGGCCAGGGTAATGGCGAGTTGGGTCCTTCGATTGAAAGGTAGAGTTGGGGTAACAGGTATATTTGTCATCCACGTATAGCTCAAGACAAAAAAATAGGGGCAGATCATCGATCTGCCCCCGCTAAGGTTTCACCTCAAGCTCAGTAACCGACTAACCCAGTCGATGCTTGAACTCCTGAGTCAAGGCCGGGAGATACTCAAACAGGTCGCCAACAATGCCGTAGTGGGCATACTTGAAAATCGGCGCATCCGGGTCTTTGTTGATGGCCACAATCAATTTGGCCGTTTTCATCCCGGCCAGGTGTTGGATAGCCCCGGAGATGCCGCAGGCGATGTAGAGATCGGGCTGCACCGTTTTGCCGGTTTGACCAACCTGGTGGGCATACGGCACCCAGCCGGCATCGACCGCCGCCCGGCTGGCCCCCATCGCCCCGCCCAGGGTTTCGGCCAACGCTTTTACCGGGGCAAAGCCGGCCGGCCCGCCGACCCCGCGTCCGCCGGAGACGATGATTTTGGCATCGGTCAGGCTGACTGCGCCGCTGGCGGCCTCAAAACCCTCTACTTTGGTGGCAATATCGGCCTCGGCCAAAACCGCCCCAATCGAGGTGATCTGGCCGCTCCGGCCGGCGTCCGGTTCCGGCAGCGGAAATACCCGGCGGCGGATGGTGATCACAGCCGGCCGGGCCGGGCCAAATTCAATCCGGGCGACGATATTGCCGGCCAGTACCGGCCGGGTTGCGACCAGGCGGCCAGTTTCAACGGCTACGTCAGTACAATCGGGGGCCAGGCCGGCGTCCAATTTGGCCGCCACATAAGGGGCCAGCTCCAGGCCGGCATTGCTGGCGCCCAGCAGCAGCGCCGCCGGCGATTCATCCCCGACGACTTTGGTCAAAACAGCCGCATACGGCTCTAGCCGGAACTGCTTGAGGGTTGGGTCGTTGGCCAGCAAGACGCGATCGGCCCCGTACTGGATGGCTTGCTCCGCCAGGGAATCCACCGCTTGACCCAACACCAGGGCGACCACCTGCCCGCCCAGCCCGGCGCTTAACTGCCGGGCGACGCCTAACGTTTCCCAGGCAATCGAGTCGACTTGACCGTTGTTTTGATCGATCCAAACCAGAACGTTGTTTGACATCGTGCTCTGCTACTAAATGATTTTCTCGGCCGTCAGTTTATCCGCCAGAACTTTGGCCGCGTCTGCCGGTGAACCGGTGATAATCTCTACTTTGGCTTCGCGACTCGCCGGCAGCTTCAGCTCAGGCCAGCGCGCCTGAGAACCGGCTGCGCCTACCTGATCGGCTGCCAGGCCTAAATCAGCCACACTCCAGGTGGGAATGACGGCTTTGGCGGCCCGGCGAATCCCAATGAAGCTGGGGTAACGCGGCTCGTTGATCTCTTTGACCACGCTGACCAGCGCCGGCAACCGGCTGCTGACCGTTTCCCGGCCGCCTTCCATCAAACGCACAGCCGTGATGGCTCGTCCCGCCGGATCCACTGCTTTAAGTTTGGCGACGTAGGAAATCTGGGGAATGTTGAGCAATGCCGCCACTTGCACTGCCGTGGCCCAGGTGTTGCCGTCGATGGCAGAGCGGCCGGCCACGATCAGGTCGTATTCGCCAATTTTGTTGACGGCGGCGGCCAGAACGCGGGCCGTGGCCAGGCTGTCGCCGTTGGCCAGGGCCGGGTCTGAGATCAGAATGGCTTCATCGGCGCCCATCGCCAGCGCCGTTTTCAAGGCTTCGACCGCCTCGGGCTGGCCCAGGGTCAGCGCCGTTACCTGACCACCGTGGGCTTCTTTGAGTTGCAGGGCAGTTTCGATGGCATACTCGTCAAACGGATTGATTATCCTGGCGCCTCCGGGGGCCATCAATTTTAACCCGTCAACTGTACTGGATAACTGGGCAGTATCGGGGACTTGTTTAATTAGGACAATAATCTTCATCTTGTCTATCCTTTGTGGTAAAAAATTGGGGCAGGTTGGTGAACTTCAGCCAGACTGTCAGCTTATAGAACTTGTTTAACCACCAGCGGTGTGGCGGCGTTCTGCCAGCCGGCAACAGAGCGAGATTATACCATAGAGCCGGTGAGTCAAAAAATATGGTATGTCTCAAAACGACGCAATTGCCCGGTCACAATCCTGGGGTATAATTTTACAAATTGCCTGGTGTGGTTCCGCTGTCTAAAGTTCAATCAAGTGCCCGATATTTGCTTTGTGGTTACGCCCGTTCATGTCTAAGAAATTCGTTCAGACCCTGCTGTTGCTCACAATTGTCGCCGGTCTTGGCTGTGTACCGATCCCCCGCACGCCTCGCCTGCCGCTGGCCGACGTTATGGTTGATGTTGAACCACTGCTCACTGAGCGGCGTTACAGTGACGCGGTGGCGGCCCTGGAAGAGGTGGCCCAGCGC
This sequence comes from uncultured Caldilineaceae bacterium, assembly GCA_964477335.1. Lineage (GTDB taxonomy): Bacteria > Chloroflexota > Anaerolineae > 4572-78 > J111 > CAYNLK01. The sequence continues at coordinate 7,237 of CAYZHI010000089.1, forward strand.
TATCCCGACGCGCCACAGCCGTTCATCAGAATCGGCCAGATCTATCTGATCCAGCAGCGCTGGTTGCTGGCCGAGGATGCCTTCAACCGGGCGCTGGCCCGTGATCTGGCTAATCCGTTGGCCCAGGCCGGCCTGGCTGAAGCGCTGTTCCGGCAAGGTGAAGTGCTCAAGGCGCAGCAGCAGTGGCAGCAGTTGGTCGCGACCCGACCTGAATTCCCTGGCGGTTTTACCGGGCTGGCCCTAACTCATCTCTGGCTGTTTGATTTTGAAGCTGCCCGGACTGCCCTGGATCAGCAACAAGCCCACAACTTCGATCCCCAGGCACAGTGGTACCTGGCGGCTCTGACTGCCCCGCACGACCTGACCGGCGCAGTTGAGCAGTTGCAGGCCATTGCCACCGAGGCGGATGAGACCGGTGTCTCGGCTGAGATAGCGGCTCAGCGGGATTACCTGCTGGCCGCTCTGGCCCAATTCAGTCCCGCCTCGCCCCAAGCCGACGTGGCCAAAGCCACCGGCCTGGCCCTGGCTCAGGTAGAACAGTGGTCGCTGGCTGCCTATGCCTTGACTTTAGCTAAAGAACAAAGCCAGCGGGCAGATGCCGAGACGCTGGCTTTTTTGGCCTATGCCCTGGCCCGGGCCGGCCGACCGGCGCTGGAGTTGTTTGAAGAGGCCCGGCAGAGCGCGCCCAAGTCGGCTTTGCCGCTTTTTTTGGAGGGGCTTTACTTGCGCGACAAAGGCGCGTTGCAAGCGGCCGAGGCATCCTTGCAGCAGGCGCTGGCCCTGGACCCGGAAAATGCGGCCATTACCGTGGAATTAGCCCGGACCAACGCTCAACAGGGTGACCTGGGGACTGCCGAGAGCCTGTACCAGGCCGCAGTTGAACGGGCTGGCGGAGAGCCTCAGTTTCAAAAGTTGCTGGTTGAATTTTACGCCGGGCGCAGCTACCGGTTGGAGGAAGCCGGGATCCCGGCCGCAGAAGCTCTGGTTCAAATGGACGAGGCCGATGCCGAGGCGCACGCCTGGTTGGGCTGGATGCAATTTTTGGCCGGTCATCCGGCGGCAGGGGAAACATCGCTGCGGCAAGCCCTGGAGTTGAACCCTGCTTTGGTCAGCGGTCGCTTCTACCTGGCCCGGCTGCTGGAAGTCCAGGGACAAGCTGAAGCGGCCGCCAGCGAGTACCGGCGGGTGATCGATTGGGACAATTCGGGCGAGTATCGCCAGTTAGCCCTGGCCGCGATGCAGCGTTTGAATGCGCCGTAAGCTCAATTCCCGTAACTTTTCAATAATCAGTGGTTCATCACCCTTCGACACGCTCCGCGTTAGGGTGATGGTTTTTGCAGGTGATTATGACATATTTGACTGAGGAATTTCTCTACAAGGTCGATCAGATTCGTCTGGGTCTGCTTGAATGGTACCGCTACCACCGGCGCGACTTGCCCTGGCGGGGCGAGTCGTCTCCTTACCGCATCTGGGTCTCTGAGGTGATGTTACAACAAACTCAAGTGACCACCGTAATTCCTTATTATCAGCACTTTCTGGAAAAGTTCCCCACTTTAGAAACATTGGCCGCGGCCCCATTGGCGGAAGTCCTGAAAGCCTGGGAGGGTCTGGGTTATTATAGCCGCGCCCGTAATTTGCATCAGGCGGCCAGAGAAATTGTTGAACGATACGAGGGGCAGTTACCGGGCAGTTACGTTGAACTCCGTACTTTGCCCGGCTTTGGAGATTACACTGCCGGCGCGATTGCTTCTATCGCTTTTGGCCAGGCTGTGCCGGCGGTGGATGGAAATGTCAAACGGGTGATGGCGCGCTTGTTTGCCCTGGAGAGCGATATCAGTCGGGCGCCGGCAGCCCGACAATTGCAGGAAATCGCCCGAGCATTGGTTGACCCGGTTACGCCCGGTGACTGGAATCAGGCGATTATGGAGTTGGGGGCGACGGTTTGTCTGCCAAAATCGCCCAAATGCCTGTTGTGTCCACTCAATAATATGTGTGAAGGCCGTTTGCAGGGCATTGAGCAGGCGTTACCGGTTAAGCCGGTCAAGAAAGCCCTGCCACACTATGACGTTACGGCTGCGGTTATTCGCCAGGATGGCAAAGTGCTGATTGCGCAACGTCCACTAGAGGGGATGCTGGGTGGACTATGGGAGTTTCCCGGCGGCAAAATGGAAGCAGGTGAAACCCTGACCCAGTGTCTCTGCCGGGAGATTGAGGAAGAGTTGGGGGTGGTGATAGAGGTCGGCCAGCCGGTAGCCACGATCAAACACAGTTATACCCATTTCAAAATCACGTTGCACGCCTTCTCCTGCCGCTTGCTGAAAGGATCACCCCAGGCCCTGGGTGTGGCCGACTGGCGCTGGGTCAGCCTGGCCGAGATCAACGCCTTTCCTTTCCCCCGGACTGATTTGAAGATCATTGCGGCTTTACGAAATCAAGCTGACTGAAGCTTTGACTGGTTGACGATAGCGGATGTGTTAAATGGCGCAGGAGAGTACAAATTTCTGAAGAGTGATGACTCATAAGCAACTGTTTACGCTGCATCACACTGAAAACCACGTTCATATTGCCTTACCTGCGCCGCGATTGGTCTTGAGTTCGGCCGTGCTTAACGGTGGCTGGGTTCGGGCTAACCATATCATCAATATGCGCGTGCTGGAAAACTTCAAGGGAGAGCGGACTGACTTTCAACCACCGGAGGTCACCCTGGCCGATTACAGCCGGGCGTTGGGACTGTCGGGCAGCGTGGTCGGGCTGATGACGGCGGCCTCATTGTCGAGCTTGCGGCAGGTGAGCCTGCACACACCGCCGGCGACCGTCACCGTGCTGGTTACGGCTGGTCTGGCCAATGCCAAACAGGCCGGTGAAGTGGCCGAATGGCGAAATATCGACCAGACCGCGCCGGAAGTTGGCACCATTAACCTTATTCTGCTGACCAATCTTAGACTGACCCGGGCGGCCATGGTTGAAGCGGTGATGATGGTGACCGAAGCCAAAACTGTGGCCCTGGCCCAACTGGGCGTGACCAGCCCTACGACCGGCCAGTTGGCTACCGGCACCGGTACCGATGCGGCGGCAGTGGTGAGCGGTTGGGAAAGGCCGGTGGTGCGATATTGCGGCAAGCACGTTCTGCTGGGGGAGATGATCGCCAGAGCTACTATCCAGGCCATTGTTGACTCGCTGAGCAGCCGATAGTATTATCTCTGATTTGTTGTATAATAACTGAGAATTGTTGTACAATAGCAAGGGGTTATAAACAGCAAGGTATGTTAAAGGGCTTAAGCCGATGATCACCTACGCCGAATTGAAGAAAAATCCGCGCTTATTTAGAAATCTCACCGGCCTTAGCATCAGCGAATTCAACAAACTTTATACGGAAGTTGAACCTACTTGGATCGGCAGTGAACGCAAACGTTTGAGCCATCCCGATCGCCACCGGGCCATTGGCGCCGGGCGAAACTATGCTCTTGACCTTCAAGAGCAGCTCCTGATGACTTTGCTGGGGCAGTACCTGGCTTTGAAT
>CAYZHI010000090.1:0-10726 GCA_964477335.1 uncultured Caldilineaceae bacterium
TCGCTACACCGTGCCGATGACCCGTTTCAGCGCCGCCCCGTGGAGCCTTGAGCGGGCTGATGTTGACGATTTGATGGAGAAAATTCGGCACAAGGGCGCGCCGTTGAAGGAGTTTCTCGGCATTACGCCATATCGAGGTATTTTGACCGGTCTGAATCAAGCGTTTCTGATCGACACGTCCACCAAAGACAAACTGGTTGACGCAGACCCCCCATGCGCCGAGGTCATAAAACCCTACCTGCGCGGCCAGGATATCAAACGCTGGTCGCCGGATTGGTCGGGGCTGTGGATAATTTTGCTAAAATCCAGCGAGAATTTCAACTGGCCTTGGAGCGACACGGAAACAAACGCCGAGTCAAAGTTTTCGCAAACATTTCCATCAATCTACGCGCATTTCCAACCTTACACAATTTGCATATACCGTCCAGCCAATTTATCTGTTGAACACAGCTTATGTTTGGCCGATTGAAGATTTGTACGTATTGGCGGTCGTTAATTCACCGCTATTGTGGGCCTATATGTGGCGTAACGCTATGCACGGAAAAGATGAAGCATTGCGTTTGATTTACTCTTTCACCGAAAATTTACCCATCGCCCCACCCACCGACTCAATCCGGGCCGAGGTCGAGCCGGCGGTGGCGCGGCTGATTGCCCTGACCGAACAGGAGCGGCAGACCAGCGCCGAGCTACTCAACTGGCTGCAATTTGAATTTGGAATTGAAAATCCGGGCCAAAAACTGTCCGATTTTCCGTCGCTGGAGACTAATGCGTTTGTAAGAGAGGTCAAAAATCGGCGGCCAAAATCGGCCGGAATGCTGACTCCCGCGGCGCTGAAAACGTTGCAAACAACCTTTCTGGAGTACGCCCTGCCCGCTCTGCATCTTCGAGCCGAAATGGCGCAACTGGAACGGCAGTTGCATGATCTGGTCAACCAGGCCTACCAGTTGACCCCGGCCGAAATCGAGTTGCTGTGGCAAACCGCGCCGCCGCGGATGCCGGTTCGCCGTTAAGTTGTGGCGCGCAACGCCCGCGTCTACGCCCTGTTCAAGCTCACCCCCGCCGAAATCGCCTTGATCGAGGCCAGCACCAAATATCGCTACGGCGAAATGTGAGACGCCCCCGACGTTGTATACCAGACGCATTTTAAAATTTTCCGTAGCTGGCGCATCCCTATGCGTCAGCGGACGGCATGGGGATGCCGTCCTACGGAAATTTTAGCGTGCGCTTAGCATAGTAGTAGGGGCGCAAAGCCTTGCGCCCCTACATAATAAGCAGTTATTCTGAACGTGAGCTACTCGTCACTCAAACTGGCTATTGGCTCCAGCTGAGCTGCTCATCCCACCAGGTCCGTTCGCCGTATGGTTCACGGACGGGCGGTGTAAAAATCCCGCCGTCAAAGCTGAAGATTTGACGAAGTTCGCCGCTGCTCAGGTGGAGCAGCCATATCCCCCAATTTCCACCCCGGTCCGAGAGAAAAGCCAGCCACTCGCCATCAGGCGACCAGACCGGCAGACCGTCTACGGCCGGCTCGTCGGTTAAGCGGCGAGGGGCGCCGCTGCCGTCGCTGTTGATCAGGAATAAGTCCCAGTTGCCGTCTGGATTAGCCATGTAAACAATCTGCTCGCCAACCGGCGACCAATCTGGGGCCTGGGCTTGCGGGTTTTCTAACAGTAGCAGCGAGCCGTATTCACTGTCGTCAAGGGTGCCCAGCCACAAGCCGCACTGATTCCCGGTATTGTCACAACCTTCAAAGACAAAGCGATAACCATCTGGCCCAAAACTGGGCGATTTGCCCTCGCGCCGCAACTCTTTCTCGGCCAAGCCGTTGCCCCAACTGGTGTAAAGCCGCCAACGGCGGTCGCTCTCCCGCTGCGAGGCAAAGATCAGGCGATTTTCGGTGGGCGACCAGTCGGGTTGGGCGTCCTCAAAAAAGCCGCCAATTTGCGCGGGCGTATCTCCCTCCAGATTGCTGCTCAGCAGCGAGCGGGGCGTGGTTGGTTCGCTCCAGGCCCGAAAAGCTAGCTGCCTGCCGTCGTCTGAATAGCGCAGGGCCGGCTCTGAGACCCCCTCCAGGGGAAAGAGCCGGTGGTTGGAACCGTCGGCTTCAATCAGATGGATTTCATACACTTGTCGGTGCGGGGCCGGGTTAAAGAATGAAAAAGCAATAGTGCCTTGGGGTTCGGCCAGGCCAGACGTTTCAACCAGGTCAACACTGGCTGGCGCTGATTCTGGCAAGGCTGCCGCTTGATTGGCCGGCGTCAGTTGTTCACTGCTTTTGGCCACGCCGGCGGCCGGGGTCAGCCGGGGCAAGGTATCGCCGGCCGAGGCCGTTACTCTCAGGTCAGGCGTTGGCGTTGCCGGGGAGCTTTCAGTTGGCGCGGCCGGCAGGGTGGCGGTCGCGATGAGGTCATTGCCGCCAAAATTGGCATGCAGCGTGTTACTTTGCGGCCCCAGATTGGCGCCGGGTAACTGACCCCGGATCACAGCTACTGCGCCAAATGCTAATAAGGCAATCACGGCCACAGTCCCGGCCGTGTTGAGGAGTCGACCGGAGATAGCCCAGGGAAGAGAAATTTGCCGCCGGCCGGCTGAAAAGTCTAACTGTTCCCGAAGGCGATAGCGTAGGGCGGGTGGAGGCAGCGGCCGGCCTAGCGTCGCCAGCATCGTGGGGCCAAGCTCGCTGGCCAGGCGGCGCGCCTCGATCAGGTAGGCAGTGCAGACAGGGCAAACGGCCAGGTGAGCCTCACAGAGTTGCCGTTCCGCTTGGGGCAGAGTTTGGTCAACATAGGCCTCAATTTGATCGATAACGTGCTTAGTGGGCATTCTGAGCCTCAAGCATTTCCGGGGTGGACAAACCTCGCTCAGCCAGAGCCTGGGCCAAACGGCGCCGGGCATTGTGTAAGCGGGAATAAATGGTCCCTTCCGGGCAATTGAGCATAACAGCAATTTCTACGGCCGGTAGTTCCATATAATAGTGTAAGGTAATAACCTCTCGTAAAGGTCTGCTCAGATTCTGCACTGCTTCCCAAAGCAGGTGTTGATATTCGTTGCGCAAAGCATAACTTTCCGGGCTGGGCCGATGATCAGGTACGTCAGGGAGTTCACCGCTGTGGTGGAGCCATGGTACGGTTAACAGCCGTTTTCGCCGCAGATAACTACGGCAATAGTTTAAGGCAATCTGGTACAACCAGGTGCCAAAGCTGGCCCGGCTGGGATCAAACCGCCGGCGGGCTTTATGAGCCCGCAGAAAAGTCTCCTGCACCACATCTTCGGCGGCCTGAGTCTGCTGCAACATAGCCCAGCCCAAGCGATAAATAGCCGGGGCGTGCTGGCTGTACAGCTCATCAAAGGCGTCGGCGTCGCCATCTTGCCAACGCTGGATGAGGGTGGTATCGGCGCATTCAGCGCGAGCGTCTCGATTTTTGTTCACTTAATTTTACGCTGCCGCTCTGGAATCCTTTATAAAGACCATCTCTATGATACCACAAATTACTTAAAAATAACTGAATTAAGCCAGTGAATTGCTGACGTCAAGCCAACGATTAACGCTATGAAGGGGCTGATTGGGCAAAAATTAAAAAGAATCGACTCCCCATTTTGCCTGAGTCATGTTATAATAAACTTTACATATTCACTTTACATATTATAATAAGGGGTGACTAGACGGTACGGAGCAAGCTATGCCTGCCAAAAAAATTTTACAGCGACAGGTTTATCTCCTTTCATTTTTGATTATTATTGTTGGTCTATTGGGAGCTTGCAGCTCGGGCGAGCGTACGCCAACGCCCGTGCCGGGAGTTCATACCTGGCTCTTGGTTACGGCCCCCCAGCAACCGTTGCCGGTCAATCGGCCCATCAATGTCAAGTCTCGGACCGAGGATGCGCAACATCAAGTTTCTCATGTCGAGTTGTATGCGGTCGAGTGGCCGCGCCCGTCAGAGTTGAGCAGCGGGGCGCCGCTGCTCCTGCGGTCTGATGCAGCTCCCTTTGATCAAACCACCTTCACCGCCTCGCAGGTATTTACCCCCACTCAGAGCGGTCATTACGTGATCAAAGTGGTTGGCTATAACAAGCTGGGGGCTAAAGCCGAGTCGGACTATCTTGGTTTTGAGGTGCAGTAAAAGATGTTGATATAGATGTCCAGAAAAGTTTTTTCCAGCCATTTTAGGCCCAGATTGGGAGACACTTGCACCTGCGCCGCAAGTGCAGGTGTTAGGGGATTTTTCCTTTGTTTTTAACCCATTTTTAATCCCCAAATCCCCTAATCCCGGCGAAAACTTTTCTGGAGGATTATACTTTAGCCCTGGCGGCGTTCAATGCCGGGTAAGGAGCTTTGAGATGGTTAAACACGCGGCAAAACTCAAAATTGGGCTGGCAATTCTTCTGGTCATCTTACTGGTTTTGTTGCTGGTCAACGCCTGCGATATTGGGCCGCGCGCCGTAGAGAATAATCCGGTTGGTATTGGTATTTTAGCTCCTGAGCCAAATGCGCTGGTGGTGGCCCGCATGCCGGTGCAGATTCAAACCGCCTTTGAGAATCCGGATGAGATCTCCCGGGTAGAATTATTGGTTGAAAAGGCTGATCAATCCGAACCGGCCATGCTCCTGCGCTCCGATACCCCGACCGACCCAACCGTGACCCAACAGTGGATTCCTGAAGCTCCCGGCGGCTATACGGTCAGGGTGAAGGCTATTGGTTTTGACAATAATTTAATAGAAGAGCGAGCCCGGCCATTTACGGCCATCGATATGGCTGGCCCAATCGGTTCGGCCACTATCGGGGTCAGGTTTGCCGCCGGGGGTCCCGACGTCAGCGCCGATATCTCGGCTGTGGCTTTTGTTGTACCTTACTCGCTTCCAGAAGAGCAACTGCCCCCGTCTAGTCCCGGCTGTCCGGTCATCGAAAGCATGCAAATCATTGGCGCCGACCAACAAGACATTACGCCTGGCGCGGCGGTCAATGTTGAGGTGGAAGTTGGCCAACCGATTCAGGTCAGTTGGACGATTGCCAACTTCAGCCAAACCACGGTGGCCACGATTGAGGTGGTCAAGCCCGATGGCACGATCACCCGGCAAGCCTATAATCAGAGTACCGTATTTACTTACACTTCTGAGCAGACCGGTCCCCACGTGATTCGGCTCCGGCTGGTTAGCGATGCCTGTCAAGCGGGGGTACAGCACGAACTGTTGGTAAATGTTGTGGACACAGCAACGCCCATTTCAGAACCGATCGTCATCGTGGCTGAAGCAACGCCCGTACCATCACCCACCCCGACCCCCTTCTTCCCGCCGCCGCCGCCCGTACCGGGGGTGCCGCCCGGTCCCACCCAGGCCGAAATTCCGGCGATGAGTCCGCCGGCGTGTGATGCGGCCGAATATCTGGGCGTCTATACCGGCGCGGGTGATACCAGCGAGCGCATCTTCATCCCTACCGATGACCAGATTCCCGCCCGGGTGACCGCCGGAACGTTGGTGCACCGGGCCTGGCGGCTGCGCAATATCGGCACCTGTACCTGGGGACCGGGCTATGAGCTGGCTTTCTATGGCGGTCGCTCGATGGGTTCCGGCGGGGTGGCCTTTGAGTCCTTTTTCCCCAGCGAACCGGCGCGCCGCAACATCGTCATCGAGGAGGGCCGCCTGATTGCGCCCGAAGGCAAACCAAATCAGACCGCCTCCCTGGAGGTCATTTTGAATACGCCCGCGATTCCGGGCATCCACCAGAGCTACTGGCGGTTGCGCAATCCCCAGGGTGTTTACTTTGGACCGATTGTCGGCGTAACTCTGGATGTGGTCCGAGAGTGTGAGCCTAAACCGGGCGAGCCGCCCATCTATGGCGCGCCGGTGGTGAATAGCTTCAGAATTTTAGGGACGAATGGGGCTTTGGCCCCTGAGGGGGCTGGCGAGACCCTGGTTTATGTGGTTGAAGCCGGCCAGTTGGTGACCCTGGATTGGAACATCGTTAACGCCACCAATTTCCAAATTGTCGTTAAAGATCCCACCGGCAACATCGAGACGATTTCTACACCTGATCCAGTTGGACGGGCCAACTTCACTCCCACCAGAGTGGGCGAGTACACCATTACCCTTTACGTGGAAAACGGAGTCTGCGCCTATACCAAAGAGTTGCAGATATTTGTGGTGCCGCCGGAAGACCAACAGTTCATCCTAAATATTATCCTTTCCAGCGCCAGTTCATCGGCCGCAGCCAGCGCCGATCAGCCTAATGTGTCGGCTTCGACAGAAGTTGCCTCAGGGAACGTAGTAGCCCGCTGGCAGCATTTTGATCCAACTACGGATGAGTTTATCTTACTGGCCCGGCGGGAACAAAGAACCAGAAGTCAGGACTGTCTGGTTGAAGGCTGGAGCTGGACCTGCCGGGATGTTTGGAGCGATTGGACTCCGAGTAGTCAAGATTTTAGCAGTGAGGTGGGTACCAGTTCAACCGGCCGGGCGACCATCACCAATTTAGATACCAGTTTATGCCAGTCCTCGTCTACCACTGTTGAATACCGGGTGCGCTACGTTATGCAAGCCCGGAAAAATGGACAAGCCGCTAATCCAGAATTTAGCAATCAGGTTTATGTAGCCTGTGGATCGAGTGCGAGCACAACCTTGCCTACGGAAATTGAATAATCGCGCTCGTTACCGCGGAAAAACTTAAACCCGAACTCTCAGTCAAAAAGAACAACAGTTAGCAGTTCGGCGTTGTTCTTTTTGATTAGCTGAAGGATTCTTGCCGGAATACGTAAAACTTGCAGAGTCGCACCTCAATCTGACCCTACAAGCCCACCTGTAACTTGAGTTTGCAGCAAAAAAGGGTTATTATTGTAAGGCAAGTCCAACAGCCTCAGCTACATCAAGGGAAGTTCTATGGCGCGTTCGTCAGAATTTGAACCGGATTTCTTGCCTAAACCCCGGCCGCGACAGTTACAGTTGGTGGTGCATGCCGGGCCGCTGGCCGGCAAAGGTTTCCCCATTGCCAGCCAAATTTTGACCTTTGGGCGAGATCCCGATAATGATATTTGCCTGGAAGACACCGAGGTCTCCCGGCACCACGCCCGGCTGACTCAAACAGAAGATCAGATTATCCTGGAAGATTTGGGCAGCACCAATGGCACGTTGGTCAATGGCAAACCGATTACGGGCCGACATGTGCTCCAGCCGGCCGATATCATTAGCATCGGCTCGTCGGTGTTTGGGGTTAAAGGCTTTGCCGCCCCGGCGACGATGGGGGTGACCCAGGTTTCGCCTGATAAACCAACCTTTTTGCAATACCCACCTGCGCCGGCCGTTCCCCAAGTTAAGGCCAAACCGGCCCCAGCGGCGCGGCCGGCGCCCCCAGGGCCGGCCAAGTCATCGGGTTTGAGTGCGGTGGCGATTGCCGGCATCTTGGTCCTGGTGCTGATTTTGGTCATTGCTGCCATTGTTACGGCCTATTTTTTGGCGCGCGGTCGCGGTACGGCCCAGGCCGGCATCCCGGTGGTGGTTATTACCGCGCCGGTCAGCGGCAGCCAGGTTCAGGTGGGCGTTCCGGTAACCATTCAGGCCACCGCCTCTGATCCGGCCGGCGTCAAGCGGATGGAATTATGGGTCAGCGGGGCCAAAACGGCCGAGTCGATCAGCCCGGTGGAACAGGGGCAACCAACCTTGACCGCCTCCTTCCAGTGGACGCCTGAAGCTCCCGGCAGTTATACTCTGGAGATAAGAGCTTACAACCAACAGGGCGAGGTCAACACGCCCACAATGGTTACTGTTACCGCGGTCGGCGATCTGGCGGCGACGACGGCTACGCCTACGCCTACCCCGGCCACCCCCACCCCGACCATACCCACTGCCCCAACTCTTAAAACATTGACTGATTTGAATGTGCGCAGCGGTCCCGGTTTAGTGTATGATCTCATCGGTTTGCTGCCAGCCGGGGCCAGCGCCGAGGTAACCGGTCGTTCCGAAGATCAGCAGTGGTGGCAAATCCGTTTTGCGCCGGCGGCCAATGGCGTCGGTTGGGTCTCGGCCGATCCGGCCTATGCCAGCACGGTTAACACGGGCGGTGTGCCCGTGCTGCCGGCGCCACCGTCGCCCACCCCCAGCCCAACTCCAACGGGTACGCCCACCGATACACCGACGGCCACAGCGGTGCCGGCCACGTTTACACCCACCCTCACCCCAACCCCCACCGGTACAGCCACCGCCACCGGCGAAGCGACGGTGATTCAGTTCAATGTCTCCCCCTCAACTATCCAGGGAGGGGAGTGCGTGACCATTAGCTGGAATGTAACCGGGGTTAGAGAAATCTATTTCCAGGGTGAGGGCGTAACCGGCACCGGCAATCTGGTCGACTGCCCCCGCGAAACGGAAACCTATGTACTCCGGGTTGTCTTACTGGATGGCTCGGAGCGACGCGAAGAGCGGACGGTGGTAGTTGAGGATCCAATCTCTTCAAACGGCACCATCAGGGTTGAGCCAAACCAAACGGTCGATTTTGATCGCGGTGGTATTCCGGGCGACGATTTTGTGTGGAATGTTAACGGTGACCAGCGCCGTTTTGAGGTGTTGAATGGGACCCGTTTAGCGCCTATGCCCGACATCAGCGATCTCAGGAATCTGAGTCGCGATGAATGCGTCGACGCTGACTTTGGTACCTACACGTTCATCGACGGCAGCAATGACGCCCCTGACAGTATTAACAGGCTAATTCCAGGCCGCTCGGCTTGTTACCGCACCAATCAGGGACGGTTGGGCAAGCTGCGCTTTCCAGAAACCACGACCGGCGCGCTGCGGGTGGAGTGGCTTACCTGGGAATAGCATTGGGCCTTGGTTGCTTGTGGCCATTAATTCAAATCAAGATTACCGGTCCGAGAAGCGCGGTATTACCAGGAGGACACATTACTATGTATGATAACGAGCCAACGATGATGGGCCAGGGTCGCCCGGCAGCCACGCTGGTGGTTCGACAAGGCCCCCAGGCCGGCATGAGTTACCCCTTATCAGGTAATCAGATTGTGATCGGTCGCGAGGAAGGGATGGACATTGCCTTGCAAGATCCTGAGTCTTCGCGGCGGCACGCGCTTATCAGTTGGCGAGGCGGCCAGTTCGTCATCGAAGATTTGGGTAGCACCAATGGCACTTTTGTGAACGGGGTTCAGATTACGTCACCCCAGGTACTAAACCCGGGCGACAGTATCGGTATTGGCCAAACTGCCCTGGTCTTCCACATCTCGGCCGTTCCACACGAAGCGCCCAGCCCGCCCCGGCCGGCGCCTACTTACGCGGCCCCAGCAGCGCCTTCTGATACCGCCGGCGGGAGTAAAACTACAAAATATCTCCTTTATGGCATTGGTTGTTTGCTCTTGCTTTGTATTTGCATGCTGTTGGCTGTGGCTGTTTGGGTATTGGTCTTCCCCGATTCTATCCAACCGTTTATTGGCTTCATTGGGCCAGCGTTACTCAATGAGTTGCGGTTAGGGTAAAATTCACAGTCCTGTTCCACCTGTTTGTCCGCACCAAGGCCGATTCCAGAAAATGGGATCGGCCTTCGTTTTTTTAACCAAAGTCGGGAAGCTAGTACTATTTAAATGGCGGTCACAAAATGCTATAGTTTACAGCAGGAAATGTACTGATGACCATGCTTGCTTCTCAACTACCTCCCAACAAAGAGATCGATGTCGCCTTTTTAGTTTTTATTGAGCGATATGCCACCAATTTGCTCAAGTGGGATATTCTTTCCTTCTTTGCCAATCGCCCGGATTTTTGTGTATCAGCCTCAACTGTGGCCGAACAGATTGGCCGTAGCGTCCAGTCGGTCCGGCCGGAGTTGGGAGATCTGGTTCTGCTGGGTATTTTGACCCAATGTGACCAGGACGAAGAACAGACGCTCTATCAATTGACCAAATCCGTTGATTTACGAAAAATGGCGCTGAAGCTGGCCAAACGGCCCGTTAGCGTAAACGCCGGCTAAGGTCGGTCGCACTATTGAAGCGGACTTTCAGAAAGGGGCTACCAAGAGTAGCCCCTTTTTGTTGGCTTGCCATCACCACGCGGCCAGAGATTGGGTTGGCCGCAAAGGTTGGGTAGTTATGTTTAATTGTGTTCTCCTGGAAAGCATGGTAAAATTGAGGTCGAAGTATCATCTTTTAACTCTTTAAGGATATTGATTAAGGGTTATGGAAATTCTGTGGTATGGGCATGCTTGCTTTCGTTTGAAAGATCGTAATGTGGCGGTGGTGACCGATCCATATGACCGGAGTCTGGGGCTGGTATTACCCCGCCCTAAAGCTGACATTGTGACTGTGAGTCACCCTACTCCGCATCACAATTACGTCGCCGGGGTAAAAGGTGATTTCAAAGTTATTGACGGTCCCGGTGAATATGAGATCGGTGGGGTCTTCGTTACCGGCATTGACCTGACTTCGCCAACAACGAGTAACAAAACTCCGTCAGCGGAGGCAAAAAACAATGTCTTTGTGATCTACATGGATAACATTGCGGTCTGTCATCTGGGCGATCTCAAGCATGTCCCCAGCCAGAGTCAGGTTGAAGATATGGGCAGCATCGATGTGTTGATGGTCCCTGTGGGTGGGTTTAATGCCCTCAATGCGGCCCAGGCCGCCGAGGTCATCAGTCTTATCGAACCCTACGTGGTCATTCCGATGCACTATCGCCTGCCCGACTTGCAAGTAAAACTCGACCCGGTTGACAAATTTCTCAAGGAAATGGGTATCACTAAACC